>JAYYJK010000019.1:0-15121 GCA_036146255.1 Nanobdellota archaeon | reverse complement strand
ATTCTTCAATATCAGAAGTATTTGCGTGAATAGTAATTGTTGGATAATCAATTGTAAAACCTCTTTCCTCTAAAACACTAATGGTTGATTTAATATTTGTATCTAAATAATATTTTAGTGAGGGTTTCCCCTCTGTTGAAAAATTTACTGGGAACTGTGAATTACAATACCAAACATCACCATTTTCATATGATGAGAACCCTTGTCTTAAAAATTGTTCCATTGCAACAGATATTGCTTTATCAATATTTAATTCTACTTCTGAGACTACTTGAGAACTCTGTGCAATATCAAAATCAAGTGATACTTGTTCTTGTTGAAAAAATACAAATAATGCTACTAATGCTACAACTACTAAAAATATTACACTTATGGCTTCTGCTTTTTTTTTCATCCTTCACAATTTAGAGAAATACTTCCCTTATATATAACTTCCATAGTACATTGATATTCAAGTGAGTTTAATCTTTTTGCTAAATCATTTGAAAATGTAAAGTTATATGGCTCAAATTCACATTTACTAATCTGACAGGATATTTTATCATTTCCACTCATACATACTCTATCTTCATTTGTGTATAATGTAGTATTATAGTACATTGTAATTGGAATTGTAAAAGAATTGCCTGGACCAGTATTACATAAAAAATTTGCTTGCTTTAAAATTTGCTTAACTTGAAAGTCTATTTTTTCTTGAGAAAAAGAAGTTGATTGATTATAGATAAGAGGACCTATGATACCTAAAGCAATTAACATTGCTAAAATTCCAAATATCATCCATATTGTCTCCTCCATTTATCTAACTATATTTAGGCGCAAGAAAGTTCATCTTCAATAATATAGTACCAATGATTTGCTTTATTATCTTCATTAATTGAACATTCTCCTGGCTGAATAAATTCTAATAATTTATTTGTGGCCTCTAATTGAGAATAACCCCATTCATCTTCAAAATAGTTACATAAAATTTGAGCACAAGTTCTCATATTTAGTTCTCTACATTCATACACTGAAGCACAATAAATTGCATCTTCACAGACTCCAACAATACTATAATCTGAATTATAATCAGTTGTTAAGTCATTGTTATTTAAATCAACTGCTCTGTTAAATTTAGTTTTACAATAAGTAACAGTGTCTAGTTGAGAATCAATATTTGCACAAGATTGTTTACAAAAATCTTCTACATCTTGTCTTGCCTGTTTTAATTTATTTTCATCTGCAAGATTTTTTAACTCTTCTTGTTTTGAAGTAATTTGTCCTCCAAACATTTGAAGCAATACCATTGCAACAGCTAAAACTACAAATAATGCAATAAAGATTTCAATTGGTTTTTCTGATGCTCTTTTTAAAATATGTTTCATAAGCACTCAGAATAATCACAGTTTAAAAAAGTATTGTATATATATAAGTGATAACAGAATAAAAATTACTTTTTTCTCATAAAATAAAAAAAACCTCCAAAAATAATCATGAAAAGAACAATATTTAATATAATTCGAATTGGAAAATTTAATGGTTTAGCTTCTAGTATGTCTTTTACCCCCATATCTAAAACTGAGTAATTTGTTAAAATAGGATTATCATCTACTTTTGTTAATATATAGCTATTTTCAAAAATAGAAGTATTATTTTTTACTGCGTGATATGAAATATTTGAATTTATATCAAAGATAGATAGGTAATTTTGTGAAATATTTTCTATATAGAACTCAGTGTTACTTATTTTTTTATTTTTTAAGTTGATAAAATAAGTATTATTTTCGACAAATTCTATTTTCAATAATTCTAAACTATTATTTTTTGGAATATTTTTTTTTGGAATTTCACATTGTTTTTTTTCTATTCTCAAGTTTGTACATGAGTTAAGATCTATTACTTCTCTTAATTGATAATTATTTTTACATTGCGTCCATTCACCATATTTAATATTAGGAATACATGTATTTTGATATTGAATATATTCTTTACTATTTGGGACAATTATTATTTCTTTTAAGGGAACAGTATATTGTTCATCTATTTCTTCATCATTTAAAATAGGGTCAATTATTATTGGTTCAACATCATTTTCTTTATAAAATATTATTATTTGTTCTGATGTAGCAACTAGACTCCCAGTAGAATTTAGCAATTCCAAAAATAAAATATTTTCTTCTTTCACTAAATTATTTAGTTTAAATTTATTAAACTCCAATTCCGTTTCATTAAGGTTATATATTTCATCATTTAAGTTGACATTTATTCTCTCAAATGATATATTCCCTAAAACCTCATAATTTACTATTAATGAATTTGTATTAGTAATACTATTATTACTTGGACTTATAATTCTTATTTGAAAGTTATTTTCATCAATTGGTGTATTTTCATCTTCAAGATTATCATCTAAACAACCAATTCTCTGAGTAGATATAACAAAATTGTCGTAATATCTTCTATTATTATCTTTATTTGAACCACCGTTCCAATAAGTATCTAACATTACTTCATTAAATCCATATATATATGAACCTCTAATTGCCATATTTTCTCTAAATGCTACCTCGTTATTATCTATCCAAAGTCTGTGATAACCATTATTTTGGCCTGGTGTATTTAACTTTCCTTCTACTTCAATACATAACCACTTTCCTTTATATGGATTTTGAGAGGGTATGATATCTGATTCATCTGTCCACCATCTACTAGGCATTTGTGTATCTAGATAAAGAAATCCAAAGTTTTTTTTTTGCCAAACATGAATTCCAAATTTTGTCTGCCATGTAGTTCTATCTCTATACCTCATTCGAGATAATTTATCTGGACTCCCTTCAAAATCTTCTGCAAATTTGTGATATACCCTATAAAATAATGAACCTTCTTGTGGAAATGTTACCTCTCTATCAGTTACAGCAATCCACCCTGCATCTATTTGTCCTTTTGAATATATTTGTTGTAGAGAATAATTACCTGAAAAAGAATCTTGGCTTGAGCGACTCATTCCACTACTTGGAGTTATTTTTTTTTCAGTAGGATAATTTTCCTCAAGAGTATATATATCAAAATCATCACACCAAATCCAAGATGGATTTTCTAATTCCCAATTATTACACTCAGATGAAAAAATTAAACTGCTATTTATTATTACATAAATAACTAAAAAAATTATAAAATAAAAATATCTCCTCATTTTTTTAAGTTATTTCAACTAAAGATAGAGGTGCATTATATGATATTTTAACAGAATTTCCATTTGAAGAGATGTCACAATAATAATCATCTTCATCAAAATTAGAATCTTCTCTTAATTCATCAAAAATACTTAAACAAGTAGTAGAAACACTACCCAGGATTACAAAACATATTGAATCTTCCAAACTTTGTTTGTTATCGTCTCTACATTGTCTAGTAAGAGATACCACATTGTTTGTAGTAATTGAAGATACCTCTAAAATTTTTTCTTCATCGCTGAGATCATTTTTTTCAATAATTGAATCTAACCCTTCTTTAGAATTAGCTAAGTTATCTTGAGAAAAGTAAACCATCCCTCCTCCTACTGTTATTGCAACAAATAAGATTATCATAATTTGTATTGGCATCTCCATTTTTGTATATTATTTTATTGATATATTATATTATTAAATTTATTTTTGAATCAGAGCATGAAATCTCAATAATTGAAGGAACTGGAATTTCATCATTTTCTAATTCTAAATCTTCTCTATCTCCGCAAGAAAATTCTGCACTTTGGAGTTGAGTGCAGTAATTTATTTGTCTTATTTTACTGAAAATAAAACCTTTTGAAATTTCTGCATATTTATCATCTTCTAAATAAACAGTTTTTGAGAGTGGTATCTCACCTTTTCCGCAAAGTTCCCAAACAGTATATATTTCTTCAATTAAACCTAAAGAATCTACTCTTTGAAATGACGTTTCTTGAGTATCTACTCCTATGAGTTCTTTAAATGATGATGAAAGTCTCTCACCATCAATATCAATAATAAAATTTAAACCAATTCCAATTATTAATAATGCAACTCCAACATATACAATTATTTCTATTGTTTCCATTTAGCTCAAAAGTGTTTTTACTTCACCAATTAAAAATGCAACTATAATTAAGGCTGCAACTACTTCTATTGCAATAATTATAGTTTTATTCATTTTGAATAAAATGAATATTGAAAAATATTCAATCCTCCAAAGTTATTTTTGGTTTTATTCATAGTTTCTTAAAAAAATTATCTTTTATAAATTTTTAGCCTATCACTCCAGTAAAAATATAGGACCTAAACATAATAAATCCAACAATTAAAATTGTTGCAAAAATTAAAAACCCTAGCATAATATTTGAATTAAGAGTTTTTACGAATTGATATCTATCATTTCCAATTTTAATGTTAGTTAAATACAGAGATAAAACAATTACCATCTCAATGAGATAAATTGATACAATTAATTCAATGATTGTTGGAGGGATAATCGCTTGAATATCTACTAATTCTAAATTATTTACTTTAGCCCCCATTGATGAAGATATTGTTTCTAGTTGGTCTGTAATAAATGATAGAGACATTACAATTGCTAAAGACATAATTACTGCTACAGCACTTAAGAGAGGAGCTAAAAAACTCACAGTAATTGAAATCAACCCAACTGTTTCTGAGAGAAGTGACCTTATATAATCATCTAGTTTGTAGATTGAAAGAGTTTGTTCTCTAACCATTTTTGAAGCATATGCAGCTGATTTTTGAGAAACATTAGTAAAAGAGACAATATGTTTTAATGATTGAGAAACTTTACCAGAGGGACAAATTTTTGGGAGTTCTTTTGTAAATATTTGATCAATTGTTTGTTTTGAAGTGTGAAGTCTCATTTTAATTTCTTTAAATATTCTAACAATTGAGTGATCTTTAAAACCATGTGTTTCATAATCATTTATCACCTCAGGAACAATACTCTCAACACTTTGATTTAAATTTAAATAAGTTGAAAATATTTGAAGAAGGTAAGGGAAGTCTTGCTCTACTTCATTTACATCATTCCACATTTCTTCATATTGTTTAAGATATGCTTTTGTAAATAACCAAATAGCAACTACAATACCTAGGGGTGCGGCCCCCATCATCAAAATTGAGCTCACTGCATATTCTCTTGCAGCAGTTTCAGGAGTTGAGAGATCAATTCCTGAGATGTGAAAAAATGTAGGTATTGCCATAATTAATGCAATAACTACAGTTACTAAATAGACATCCCAAGAGATAGGTTTATATTTTGGAGATTCATCTAAGTGAATTGTATCTACTTGAATTCTCTCAACACTAAAGTCAAGTGCCATTACTAAAAGAACTGAAGGAAATACAATATTATAGAGAAATGCTACAAAAGCAGTTGATACTACACCTGGCATAAAAATAGATGCTAAAGGTAAAATCATCAAGGAAATAATTGGAAGTAAAACACCAACAGCAACTAAGGATTTTGATTTTGATGCAAGTGATTCTGCAAATCTTTTTCCAGAATTATGATATGATAAAATAATTGTTTCAACTACTTCTTTGATAATTTGTTTTTTTTCTTCTTCTGGAGAAATTTCTGCAGTTTGTAATAATTTTAATGATTTAACAAAATCAGGGTTTGTTTCATTCCAAAGTAGAATGTATTCTGACATTGCATCACCTAAAGTTGAATGTTTTTTATGTCTAATTTTTGTAATAATATCGTTAAATTGTAATTTTAGAGTTCCTCTTAAATCCTGAGCAGTTTGAGTAAATGCATATTCCATTGAAGTATTAATTGAAATTAATGTTGCTAGTTTCATCACAGATCTTAGCATTTCTTCTGAATAATCAATCATTTGTTGAGAGTAATATATTTTTACTGGATAGATATAGAAAAAAACTGCCGAGATTATTCCCAAATAAATAAAAGAATATTGAAAAAATGCATTTATTGGTCCAAGTAAGAGAGCTAAAAATATAAATATAAATAAAAAAATCATTGAAATACCTAAAATATCTTTTGATCTATATGTAAATAAAATAAATTCTAATTTCTTATCTACAGAACTAATTGAAGGCATTGGAAAGTATTTTCCATATTTATAAATATCAAAGAATTTCATTTAGACTCCTCTTTTTGTGATGTATTGGTTTTTTTTGAAGAAAAAGGAAGAGAAAAAGTACTTTTTGGTTTTTTGTGACTCTCAAGAATTTCTTCAATTTTTTCAATGTTAATATCTAGTGATGCATCAATGTCTACTTCATCACTTTCTTGGGTTGATACATCAGGATTTTCTTTTAAATACCTTTTAATTTCTCTCATATATTCTTGTTTAAATCTTTCCATATGAGATGGGCTTTGCAAAGGTAGAATTTTTTCATAAAGATTTGCAAAAATCATATTAAATTTAGCTACATAATGAGCTTCAAGTTGAGGGTCAGTTGCAACACCCATGTGAAGTGTTTTTGCCCAAGCCCTTAATTTAATATCTTCAATTGCATCATTATAATTTTTATAACCTCGTGTTCTAGATAAGATATCATTAATTACTACTGATTTTCCTTTTAGTAAAAATTCTGTAGGCTCTAAGATGTCTTTTTGAGGATTATATACTAGTAAATCTTGGAATTTTGGCTCATCTTGCCAATCTTTTCTCACTTCAGTTACTTTTAGAACCCTTCTTTGACGTGAAAGACCTGTTGGAGATTTAATTTGATTTACAACTACAATTAAATCTGTTACTTTAAATGAACCTTTTGGAACACCTAAATCATTTACTACCCTATCATATACACCATAAGGACTATCTCCGTGAATTGTACCTGCAACAACATTTGCCATAGCACCTACTCTCATTGATTCATAGAGTACTTTTGCTTCTTTTGATCTAATTTCTCCAATAATTAAGCATGAATCTCCAAGTCTCAGTGATGTTCTAAGACCCATGTCAAAAGGCATCTCCATACCTTCTTTTAGAAGAGCTGATCTTACTTTTAGTGGTAGTAAATCATATCCTAGTTCTTTGTATGAATTAATTGGTAGTTCTTGAGTATCTTCAATTGTTAAAATACGGTATTTTGGTAAAATTTCTAATAAAAGGGAACCTAAGAGTGCAGTTTTTCCTGAACCTCTAGGCCCTGCAGTTAGAAATGCACGACCATGAGTAATACAAAATGACATCAACCCTGAAAACCATGGATCAATCATTCCTTTTTTCATAAATAATGGTAGAGTCCATGGTTTTTCTCTGTGTTTCCTAATTGAATATCCTGTTCCAAAAACTGAGAATGGTTCTACAATTGCTGCAACTCTGGCTCTGATATTTCCAAAACTTATCTCTCCATCAAGTTGTGGTTGTGCTTTATTAAGAGGTCTACCTGTATTTGTTTTTAGTCTTGTTGCTATTGAATTTAGATACTCATCAGATGCTAAAACATTTGAGCTACATTCCATATACTCTGAGTGAATAATTCTCATTGGAGTCATAAAACCTGGCGGATTAATATTTACTTCTAAAACATTATCATCTTCTAAAATATGAGTCAATATCCCATAAGAGAGATACCATCTATTAATGTGTTCATTATCTGTTTTACCTTCTTTTTGAAAAACCATGAAATCATCATGAATTTTCTGAATCATTTTCAAATTTAGTGCTGTCTCTGGTACTTTTATTGCATAAATAAACCCTACTCCCATTGGTTCTTTGTATATTCTTACAATGGATCCTGAAGGGAGTGAGTACTCTTTTTCTAGAGTATACTCTTGAGGAATTTGTGAAAAACTAACATCAATAAAAAAAGGCAAAATATTTATGAGTTTATTTTTTGAATCATATTCTTTTGTAAAGATTCTTGATTTAAGTCTAAGAATTTCATATTCTTTTGACATAATAGTATTTTTTAATGATTTGTTTAGAGTAATAGAAGCTAATTTAGATTCCTGATGTTCACCTAAATCAATAGTTACTACTTTTTTTTCTGCAATATTACTCATTGTATATAACCTCCATAAATTCCATTAGCTATAATGACATAATGATGTAAATCATTAAACCAAAAAGGGCTAGACCAAAGATTGTCATAATTGTTATTACAAATGCAAAAAGTGCTGGAAACTGTTTTCTACTTAATTTCATTTCATGAGAAATTGATTTTAGCATAGATGTTTGTTCATCTTCTGGAAATGTTAACATTTTACTTTTTGTTTCTTCATCTACTGGTCTATATGGGAGTTGTTGAATTTCTTGATGAAGTCTCTCATAAGTGTGTTTTTGTAATTTTTCTAAATAAAGGACTTTTGATTGAGTATCCACTGTAATTTTTCTTTGATTTTCAAGTGCATCTGAGAGTGTTTGAAGCTGTGTTGAAAGTGTTGTGAGTGTTGAGTTTTGTGAGTGAATACTACTTAGTGTTGATTTCATCGAACTTATTTCCTCTAAAGGTTGGAGTCTTTGAGAGATAGTGTCAATTTTTTGTAGAGATGCTGAAAGAGAGTGTTGGATATCTGGAAGCGTTGAGAGAATTTTAACTTGAGAATATGTTTCTTTTGCATATTTTGGAAGAGGAGAGAGCGGAGTTAATTTTGAGTCCATTGACTTTTGTTCTTTAATAATATCATCAGAACTTGTCTTTAAAAGAATCATGTGATCAACTAGTGATTTTATCCACTGTTGTATTTTTTTTACTTCTTCTTCAAGATGTGATGTATCTATTGAACCACCTGCAGTAGATACTTTTCTTCCTTGAATTGAAGATATTTTTTGATTTACTATTTCCAAATTAGTAGCTAATATATCTAGCTGGTCTTGTACATCTTCTCTTTGATTCATTTATAGATTGACACTAGAGATAAGTTATTTATGTATTTAGTACTACTTAAAAATTAAAATAGAATTCTATATCAAGGAGCATTGAGTTGCAGATATGTATACTAGAAAAGCAAGTTCTATGGGAAATATTATTATCTGGTTTGGAGTCCTCGCATGTGTTGGACTTATCATAATATATGGAATTCCTAAAATAAAACCTCAGCAAGTAGAACTAGATTTATTACATCAAGATATCAATACATTGCAGTTAATTTTTAATAAAGCATGTATCACAGATAGTTTAGAGATAGATTTTAATCCAATACTTAGGGAAGGAAACATTACTATTAATGATTCTAATTTATGTATTAGTAGTTCTTCTTTTTCAGTGTGTAAACCTTATCAATGTTCATTTGATTTAGATGAAACAGTATACAATATTTCTGATTTTACCTTACTTGAAATAGATAAGAACCAAGATTCAATTGAGGTGAGAGTTATTTGAAAAAATATAGTACTAAAGGAATCTATGGTATTTTTACTTCTTTTCTATTTATCATTTTAGCAATTATTTTTTTATTTGCTATTTTATTTTATCAAAATGTAGTAATTGATTTTCAAGGTAGTTATCATGAAATAAATTCTGATTTACAAATTCTCTTTGATAGTAAAAATAAAATTTTATATTGTTATGGTAATCCTATTAATGTAGAAAATTTAGATCTTAGAGATTGTGAGAATTTATTAATTTCTTCTTTTGAAATTACTCGATTTGAAAATGATAATTGTCAATATTATAATAGAAAAGTACTTATATCAGAAGAAAGAGACTACAGTAAAAAAACCTCTTTTTATGTTCCAATTAGAAGAGACTCCCTCTCATCAGTTAATTGTTTGGGAGAACTTACCCTAACTAGATAATTAAAACATATACCTATTAAAAAAAATGGAAACAATAGAAAATATACTTGGAATGATTGTTCTTGTCATTTTTATTTTGACAATTGGACTTTTTGTATATACAAATAATTTTGTATCAATTACGTCATCTTATGAAGGAGAGGAACAAAAATTCCTCTATACAACACACTCAAATTCTTTTGACACTCTTTTGTTGCTTCACGATAATTCTTCACAATTAAGTCTTAGTGAACTCACTTCTCTTGCTGCTTTTGAAGAAAGTGAAGTTATTAATAATTCAGGAGTTATTATCAATATCACTGATGAATATATACGATACCTAGATCAAATTTATGGAAGAAATAATTATTATGTGTCAATTAAACCAAAAGTTGCTGATGTGAGTCTAAATTTTGTAATAGATGGAAGTTCAACACTTCAAGATGAAAGGGAGAGACTTGCAACTGAATTGCCAACATTACTAACTAAAATTAAAACTCAAAATTATATTAATGGTGAAGAAAAAATTATTGCAAATGTTTTCATATTAGGTAAAAAAGAAGAATCATCGGAATCTAAATGTACTCTTTTTGATGAGCTCTACAATGCAGAGATTACCTGTACTCTTTTAGATCATGTTGACTTATATCAAAGACCTGAAGTAGTTGAAGGAATTGAAACAACTGATTTTAATAATTATAAAATCGAGTACAATATTGAAGCACCTTATGGATCTAGAGAATCACAAGTACATTCTGTTAGAGGAGATGGTAATATTAAAGATTATTACGAAGCAGATTGGGGAAATGGTGTTGCTTATGTTTCTGCATTATCTAAAGATACTGCAAGACTTGTGTTGATTTTTCCTATGAGTGATGAGCTCTCAACTTCCTCAATATCTGAGGCATGTTTTACTCCAACACTTTTAGGCAAAAATAGAAATGAAGGATTTAGAGAACAAAAAGTTTGTGATTTTTGTAAAAAATCCTGTGATGATCCCAATTCACCCTCTATTGTTAGAGCTTATGAAACTATTGAAAATGGTGCACTTGTTGCTAAAGATAATGGACATGTTGTTTATCCTATTTTTGCATATGATTGTGATTATCCTTATAATACTATTACATTTAATGGATATTTTGATTATGTTTTTGGAAATGGTATTCCTAGCTCTACTGCATGTAATGAAGATGTATGTGGGGGTTGTAGTGAAGACTTATCTCAAAATGTCTGTTTTCATCCAGAATGTGAAACATACATTTTAGATCATATGGAATATCTTGCTAATGAAACTTCAGGTAGAGTTATTGATTTAAATGATTTAGATGAGTTAATTAGATCTGTTGAAGAAGGTGTGAAAACTACTTTAAATTCTTTTGAACATACAATTGGAATTAAACAAAATAGATCTAAATTTGTTTATCAAAGATCTCTTGTAATGGATAATAAATTATTTACAGATATTACTTTGGAAGTTTATTATGATATCTCAGATATCGACCAAGAACTCTATGATGAATATCTAGATTCAATTGAATCACAGAGATTAGATTTACAACCACCTATTTTTTCAATAACAAGTCATACCCAAAGAGAAGTTGTAATTGATCCATTTGTTTCTATCTCAGGTATTGCTACTGATAAAAATGGAGTCTCAGATATATCTTATTTTTGTACCCATGGTTGTTCTGATTCTGGAATAGCTAATGGAACAAATCCTTTTTCTATTGATTCATTAGAATTATCATTAGGAGATAACTATATCTTATTTATAGTTCAAGATCTCTCAAATCAATCAAATACTTTAGAGTATGAATTAATACTTACATATCTTCCTCCTCTTGGTGGATGTGATGATATTCATGTTCACTGTATCGGAGAGGGATATGAATTTGAGAGTATTGCTCTAGCTTTAGCTAATGGGAGTGGTGGTGATGAATTTAGAATTTATGAAGGTGAATATTATATTGATGAAATTAATTATATCAGACCTAATTTAGCTGGAACTGCTGGAAGGCCTACTACATTTATTGGTATTGGTGATGTTGTTCTTGATGGATCAGGACTAGAAAGAAATAATGGGAATGCTGTATTTTTTTTAGATGGTTTTTATGATTCAAATACAGATACAATGACAAAAAATAAATATTTACATTTTGAAAATTTAGAGTTTAAAAATTCAGGATATAGAGATTTTAGAGTAGATGAGAGTACCTATGTTACATTTAAAAATATTAGATCTTTTGGAGCATATCAAAATTCTATTTTTTCTTCATTTTCAAGTCATATAACTATTGAAGATTCGTATTTTGATACAACATATGGAGAACATTGTGTTTATTTAAGCAATTCTGGAGATTATTACACAATTAGAAATAATGTATTTAAAAACTGTGATAAATCGGGATTACAAATAAATGCTGATCCTGATGCGACCTACTGTAGAGGATTTACATTTGGACCTCATGAACCATCTTGTGATGGAGTTAGTAAATATGCTATTTTTGAAAACAATAAAATATATAGAGCTGGTGGAAGAGGAGGTGCAGGAGTTAATTTAGCATCAGTTAAACATAGTCTTTTTCAAAATAATATTATTTTTGAAAATTTTGCAGCAGGAATTGTTGCATGGGATGGTGGATATGGTATAGAATATGGTTCTGATAATAATACATTTAGACATAATACTATTTATTTTAAGACAAACGAAGGAAGATCTGCATTTCAAGTTGTTAAAGGAAGTGATCAAAATAAAATTTACAATAATATATTGCTTAGTGGAAAAGATATTGGAAAAGAATATGGTGCAATTGAATTTGATTCTACAACAATTGACACACAAACATTAGTTACAAATAATATTTATTATAGAAATGGAAACTCTCATGTAATTACTAATAAAGAAGTTCAGGAGTTTACATTAGCTGAATTTAATGCTATTTCTGAGTATGAAGACAATTCTACTTCTCTTACTACTCTTAATGGATTATTTGAATCATTACTTGATAATACTTTTGTTCTCTTAGAAACGTCTCCAGCATTAGATGCTGGAATTTCTAATTCATTATACTATGACCACAATGGAAATTCTCGTCCAAGAGATTTAGGATATGATATTGGAGCTTTAGAAAAATCTCTTAGTACATCTTATCCGATTAGCCCTACTTGTGATGAAATTATTATAACTGACCACCCACTGAGTACAATTATTACAGTAGGTCCTGAAAATGCAAGTAATTTAGTCTCAATTATTAATAATGCAGAACCTTATACTACAATTTATTTGGAAGATGGATTTTATGATATTCAACATCAAGGAAATATTTTAATTGAATCTGAACATATAACTATTAGATCTCAATCAGGTATTAGAGAAAATGTAGTTATAGATTCTAATTATAAAATATATGGATTTAGAGTTGCTGCAGATGATTTTACAATGGCAGATCTTACAATAAAGAGATTTGCATATCACCCAATTCATATTCAAGGTAGGGACAATGCTAGATTACACAATATTGCAGTATTTGATGGTGGAGAACAATTTGTAAAAATTAATTCTCATCCATATGATGGTGTAAGAGAATTCTCTGATAATGGGACTGTTAGTTGTTCTCATTTTGAATTAACTCCTTCAGGTTCTGCAAATGTTAGGGCTTCAATTGGACCTGGTTCTTGTTATACTGGAGGTATTGATATGCATGCAGGTTGGAATTGGAAGTTCCATGATAGTGTTTACAAAGACATCTATTGTAGAAATAGGCCAGGATTAGCAGAACATGCTATTCATCTTTGGAGAAATGGTAAGGATAATATTGTTGAGAGAAATATCTTAATTAATAATGGAAGATCTATTGGTTTTGGTCTCTATCCGGGTAATGGAAGAAGAGATTATCTCCCTGGAGATTTAGATGGAACAAGTTATACTAAAGCAGAAGTTGAGCATGTTGGTGGAGTTATTAGAAATAATATTATCTATACAAATATTGGTAAGAAAGCTGAGAGTGGTATTTCTTTAGAAGGTGCTTATGAATCTCAGGTGTATCACAATACGATTTATATGATTGGGTCAAATAGAGTTCCTATTGATTCAGTTTATGAGAGTACTAAAAAAAATAGTATTATGAATAATTTGTATTATGAAAATAATGAATGGCAAGATGGAATTAATTTTAGAAACGAAGCCGAACTTGAAGAAAATACTGTAGAGAATAATATTTTTATTGATGATACTTCTATTTTTGAAGATTTTAGTAATTTAAATTTTGAATTAAGCTCTAGTGCTTCTAATAGTATTGATCAGGGTATTTTTACTGGAACAACACATGATTTTAATAATTTTCAAAGAGATCAAATTCCTGATGTTGGTGCTTATGAATATGGAAGTGAATGAGATTACTTTTCTAGTTATTAGAATTTTTATCTAGAGTCTTCTTCACCTACATATGAATCAAGTACAGGGATTTCTCATGGTTTTATGTGTCATACATCTACTCCAACTATTGGAGCATTTCAATAAATTATTTTTTGTTACTACTGTTAGTAATGATAAAATAATCTTTTTAAAGAGATATCTACTTTTTATTCTATGAATACACATATAAGTTTTAATAAAGTTATTGATAATTTTAGAATAAAAGACTATGGAGGACAATTTAAGAATATTTTTGAAGCTTGGGGTTTAGATGAAAATGACGAAAAAAAAGAACTCTGGAGTCTTATATATCGTAATTCTACTAAAGTTCCTACAATGACTCTTACAACCCAATATGATAATAAAGAATTAAAAATTAGATTAACAGAGCCAACCTTTGACCCTTTATCTCTTGAGAGTACTTATGTTTATGCAACACTTAATGGAAAAAATATTCTTGGAATTGATAGTGTAGAACAAGTGCAATTACTAGATATTGTTTTTTCGCTAATTGAAAAATATGATTTTTTTGATGCTTTGGATCGGGCAAAAAACTATACTATTGAATCACCACTTGAAGTAGCTAAACCAAAAAAATCCAAAAAAATTGGAGAATTAGAAAAAAAACTCTCAAAAGAATTGGAGAAAGTAACTCCAGTAATAGAAGAGAAAGAAGAGTCTGAACTATTTTCAAAAGCAAGTTATACAATATCTCTAAAAGATAAAAAAACTATGAAAATGTTGTATAAAGAAGGATTAATTCCTAAAGATGTTAGAACTATTGAAACTGCATATGAGTATTTAAAATAAAAAAAGATTCTAATTTTTAGAATCTAGTGAAAACTTTCCAGATGGAAGTTGTGCTAATGCAATTAAACCACCAATAATTGCTAAGTTTTTAAGAAAAGCACCTAGTTGACCTTCACCTACGTGAAACATAATTGTTGCTAAAAATGTATAAAGAGCAAGTAGATATGCTCCTTCTTTTAGTTTATATCCTAAAATTAATGAAA
>JAYYJK010000018.1:0-2991 GCA_036146255.1 Nanobdellota archaeon | reverse complement strand
ATTTTTTTTGATTCATAATGAGAAATCTATCAATTTAATAGATAAGTATTAGTTTTCACTTATAAATGATTTATTCAATATATCCTATGATATCAAGTTCAAATGAATTGAAAATATCAATTGGACTAAGCATTCCTAAATCTTCTTTATTTGAGATATTTATTCCTAGTTTCTGGTAAATTTCCCCGATTGTTTGTGAACAAAATATACCTTCTCCAAAATAGATATTTTTTCCCGTAGTTATGAATGGAAACCATGTTTTATAGAGTTTGAGTAATGTATAATTAAGTGCTATACCATAAAGTTTAACTATTGAAAATGGTTTATTTACATGGTTTTCAATGATTTTTTTGATGATTTCTTTTTCTTTATCAGTAAAAGATTGAGGTAGTCTTAACACCAAATTTTTTGTACCTTTCTCTTTTTTAAAATCTCCTAAGTAGGAGACTTTTCTATTTCTACCTGATGCTTCATAGATGAGATGTCTTTTATTTTCAGTTCCATAATATATTGCAACATGAAGAATTGTTGATTTGATGAAATATTTTATTTGTCTTAGAGCTATGCTTTTTTTATATGTTTCATAATCATCATTTAAGATAATATCTCCTGTTTTCAATTCACGCTCAGATATTTTTTTTATTTTAGTGTAATCTTTTACTTGATATTGGTAATGCAAATCAGAATAGTTTGAATGTAGTATTGTTGAGATAACATTGTCAATATTGAGAATAATTTCATCTAATTTTTTTTTAGATTCTAAGAATTCATTGAGCTCAGCATTTGTACTTACCAGTATTATTTTACTAATTTTATTGAATTGTTTATTGAGATGGATTAATGAGAGTCTTTGATTGTTTTTTTCAACTCTTGAGAGATTAGAGAAGTTTTGTATATAGTCTTTAATATCTATATAATTTGTTTTGTAATCTTGAAAAATTGATTCAATTTTTAATTTTAATTTATTAATTTCATTTTCAAGAAGTATAAGTTTATTTTTGTTCTCTATATATTTTTGATCATGAATTAACAGTAGTGCTGTTGTTTTGGCAATAGTTTTTGGTTGTGAATTTGTTTGTATTTCTAATTTTTGAGTATGGTATGAAGAAATAATTTTCCCATATTTTTCAAATTTTTCTCTAAGTTCTCTTGAAATTTTTCGAAGATTTTTAGTATAGGTTCTGAGAACTTTTTTATTCATAAACTTTTTTTTCTTTTTTAGTATATAAATATTATTAGTTATTTGTAAATGATATAATACAATATAATTTATCAAAATATATAGAGAAATTATTTTATAATAGATATTGGACATAATTTTCATGAGTAATTGTGTAAAGTTACTAAAATTTATATAATCATTATTTATTGTATTATTATGAAATTATTATACTATATTATGGCATTTATATTGTTGTTAGGTACAAGTTTCTCATCTTCTCCACAATTTGATTTTATTTTAGAATTTGATCATGATTTTGATGAAAATGAAGATATTGAATGTGAAGTTATCTTTGATGATAGAGATAAGAATTTAGACTTTGATGAGGATTCAACCTCAGATGATTTTATTTATGAAAATGATTTTGAAAAAATTTTAGAAGTTTCTTGTGATTCTAATGTTGATGAAATTGAAGTGAGTATTTTCAATGAAAGAGGTTCAAGAGTAGATAAATTTGATTATGAAGACTCCAAAGGATTTGAATACGAATTAGATTTAGTTGATGAAGAAGATACATGGTTTAATCTTTTAATTGATCATAAATATTCAAGTAGTGAAGAGATTGATTGTGAGTTAGAGGTTGATGGATATGAATACGATTATGAATTTAGTGATGAGAGTAATAATTATGATATTGCTATGAATTATAAAGATACAATTGAATTTAGTTGTGATGATGAGTTAGATAATGTTAAATTAAAAGTATATGATGATCGTGAGTTATTAGTATTTGAGGAAACATATGAAGATGATGATTCTTTTGAATTTGAGAGTATTGACTTAGAAGATATTTTTGAAATTCGTTTAGAGTTTAATCATGATTTTGATGATAATGAAGAAATTATATGTGATATTGAAATTGATGATTCCAATGATATTGAAACATTAGTATTTGATGATGATTCTTCATCTAGAGATACAATTTTTATTGATGATATTTTAGAGGTAGTAACAGTTGAATGTGATGAGGATGTAGATGAAATTGAACTTTTACTCTATGATGAGAGTGGAGAATTAGTTGATGAAAAATATTTTGAAGATGATGATAGTTTCACATATAATGTTAAGGAAGGAGATTATCTTTTTTTAGTACTTCTGGAGCATACTTTTGGATCAGATGAAGAAATTATTTGCCAATACTTAAGAGATTCAGAGTTTGATTCTACACTTATTTTTGATGAAGATAGCTCTATTTTAGATAAAAGGATTTCAGGTTCTTTTGATGTTTCAATGGAACTTAGTTGTGATTCAAATTTAAGAAATGTTGAATTTTTTGTATATGAGGATGAAGACTCAAAACAAAATATTTATGAAACTTCACTTCAATTAGTAGATACTATTTCATATTCCTTTAAAGAAGAAAATCTTATAGTTGATGAGACTTCCAATAATGAAAATCAAAATTTAACTGATACTGGAGATGAAGAGAATATTATTGTTGATAGAGAAGTAATAGAAGAAGAAACAAATACTGCAATTGAATCTCAAAAAGATTCAGAATTATCTACTATAAACACAAGTTTAGATTTAGAGAGTAAAAATAATGTTGATGTAATTGTTGTAGGTGATAAAGAAGCATCCAGTACTTTAGATACAAATTCTCAAAATTCATCATCTTTATCTGAAGAAGAGGGCTCATCTCCATTTTCAGTAATTTTTTTACTTGTGTTGTTTATATGCATTCTAATTTATATAGTATTTTTACATAAAGAAGTATTGTTTTCTAAAAAAGATAAGAGAGTAAAAGATACAAAGAAAAAAGATATTGA
>JAYYJK010000017.1:0-6796 GCA_036146255.1 Nanobdellota archaeon | reverse complement strand
AAACAGTTGATGTTTTAGAAGGTGATCTACAAATTGGAGATCAAAAAAATATGGTTTTTTCATCAACTCCAGTTTTAGAGGGAAGTGCAAAAGCAGTAGTTGTAAAAACAGGTATGGAAACTGAAATAGGTAAAATCACCTCATCAATTAGAGATACAAAAGAAGAATTAACTCCTCTTCAAAAAAAATTAGACTCTTTTGGAGAAAAACTAGGATATGGAGTAATAGTAATTTGTTTAATTGTATTTGGTGTATATCTATTCTCAGAGGTATCAGCAGGTAATACTTTAACTCTCTCAGTATTTTTAGCAATATTTATGGTAGCAGTAGCTCTTGCAGTTGCAGCTGTGCCAGAAGGACTCCCAGCAGTTGTTACAATTACCCTATCAATTGGTGTTAAGAAATTACTTAAGAAAAAAGCGCTAGTGAGAAAACTCTCTTCAGTTGAGACACTAGGATCTTGTGATGTAATTTGTTCAGATAAAACAGGAACACTTACAAAAAACGAAATGACTGTAGAAAAAGTATATACTCTTGATTCAGGAGTTGTAGAAGTATCAGGTGTAGGTTATTCTCCAGAAGGAAAAGTATCTAAAAAAGTAGATCCTCTTTTATTTGAAATTGGTGAAATTTGTAATAATGCATCCGTATATGAAAAAGATAATATCTGGCAAATCTCAGGAGACCCTACAGAAGCTGCTCTTCTTGTAAGTTCTCAAAAGGCAGACTGTTCAACAAAAGGAATTAAAAAAATTGATGAAGAGCCTTTTGATTCAGATAGAAAAATGATGAGTGTTTTAATTGAGAAAAATAAAAAACTCTCAACTTATGTAAAAGGTGCTCCAGATAAAATAATTAGTCAGTGTACACATATTATACAAAATGGAAAAATAGTAAAATTATCTAAAGAAATTAGAGAAGAAATTTCAAATCAAAATGAAAATTTTGCATCACAGGCCCTAAGAGTATTAGCTTTTGCATATAAAGAATCAAAAAATAAAAAAGATTTTACCGAAAAAGAGTTAATTTTTGTTGGATTCCAAGCAATGATTGATCCTCCAAGACCTGATGTTATTGAAGCAATTAAAAAAACAAATGATGCTGGAATTAGAGTAATTATGATTACAGGAGATTACAAAACAACAGCTCAAGCAATAGGTAATGGAATTGGAATTACAGGCGAAGCAATCACAGGTGATGAACTCTCAAAAATGACAAATAATGAATTAGGAGTTGCACTGAAGAGAGGAACAAATATATTTGCAAGAGTAATTCCAGAACACAAACAAAGAATTGTAGCAGAACTTCAAAGACAAGGACATATTGTAGCAATGACAGGAGATGGAGTAAATGATGCTCCTGCTCTTAAAAAATCAAATATTGGAGTAGCAGTAGGTTCAGGAACTGATGTAGCTAAAGAAGCTAGTGATTTTGTTCTTTTAGATGATTCATTTGCAACCATTGTTGATGCAATTGAAGAAGGAAGAGGAATTTATGATAATATTCAAAAAACAATTATGCATCTTCTCTCTGGAAATCTCTCAGAAGTATTAATTATTTTTTTAGCAGTACTCTTTGGATGGAATTTACCTTTAACAGCAATTATGTTATTGTGGATTAATTTAATTACAGATGGGGCTCCAGCTTTGGCCTTAGCAGTAGATCCATATTCACAAGATACAATGAAACAGAAACCTAAAAAAGCAAAAGAAGGAATTTTGCCTAAAAGAAAATTAGCCTTAATTTCTATTTTAGGAGTTGCAGCAACAATTATTTCTCTTGTAATCTTTAAAACATTTGGTGGAACAACTAATGATCCAGTTTTAGCTCAAACAATGACATTTCTCTTTGTTGTACTCTCAGAAATAATCTTAGTATTATTAATTAGAGATTATTACGGAACTCCTCTATTTTCAAATAAGTGGATTTGGTTTGCAATTTTAGGATCAATTACTCTGCAATTTTTAATTATGTATACAAGTGTTAACCAAATTTTCAATCTGGTTCCACTGACTCTTGCACAATTAGGAGCAGTGAGTGTGGGAGCTTTAATTTTCGTAGCTATAACATTCATCACAAAGTGGTTCGTTATTAAACCGAAGGTTTAATAAGGTGCCATTTGAACTAGTTCAAATGAGCATGTAATCAGACCTAAAGTCTGATTATACTCAAAAATTTTTGATTTTTGTTGTATAATTAAATCCAAAGTTTAATTCTGTTCATAAAGTACGAAGTAATTTATGTAATGTTATCAAGCCTAAAACTTGATGAAACTCAAAAATCCTTAAAAAAATTAATTTATTCTTCACCCTCTTTATCTAGCACATATTCCCTAATTAGTTTTGAAGCTATCTTAGTATCTGTTACATAAGTAATAGAATTAACACCAACAGAATTAGCACCATAACTAGATAAAATCAAAGTAAGGTGAAGATCTTCAGGACTATATTTTTCAATATCTTCAGGAAGTTTAGAATTAAGTAATAATGACCTAATATTTCCATATCCTGTATGATATGCTTGCAACGCAAAAATAGATGTGAGTATTTCTTGTTCTTCCTCATCTAAGTGAGAGAAAAGATTTTTTACTTTATTTTTGAAATTTCTCTCTAGTCTTTCAAGAGTCGAAAGTTGACAACTAACTTGCTCCATTCTATGGTAAATATCAACAGACTTTTTTTCACATTCATTATGAAATACTTCTTTTGAGATTTGACAAATACCATATGCAGAGTTAGATTGTGTGTCTCTATTACCACTACTCTCAATAAAACATTGTCCTTTAACAAGAGAGAGAGTATAATTAGATAAGTTATAATCTCCTTTTTTAAGCATTGTATTAAAAACAAACTCTAAAGGTTTTCTTTGAACAGAGAAATATTTAATTTTCTCATCTCTAATAGTTCCAGTCATAAGTCCTTCTTCAACTTCTCCGTAATGAATTTTAAGTCCATGGTAAATTTTCTTATCCGTATCAAAGTCACACGAAATAGCAATAGGGTATCCCCACTCACTTAAGCTTCCCTCATACATTGGAATAGATAATTTATCAGAGAGTTCTTTTCTTTTATTGTTAATTCTATTTTGATTTTCTATTGGGTCAGAGCTATTTTCAATAGAGCCTAAATATTCACCATTGAAATCAAAGAATGCATGTGTTTTTTTATCACTACAAAACCCCTCGCCTAAAAAGATATTTCTTCTATTATCTTCCCATCTTTTTGCAACACCAGGAGTTATAATTTCAAATGCATGGTTGTAACTAATCTCACTTAAAGTTTTATAGTAGTATCCTTCACCTAAACTAAAAGAAGAGTAACATGTTGCTAATGCCATGAGTTTAGGTAATGTTTTTTTCATAGATTTGCTAATAATACAGTATTTTTAAATATTTAGTAAACTATTTAAACAAACTTTATCTAAATATACTATGGTAAAAAAAGAAACTACTTCAAAAAATACAAAAAAAAAAGTTTCAACAAAGAAAAATGTATCTGAAGAAAAACAAACAAAAGTATCAGAAACTAAAGCTGTAAAAGAACAAAAAGGTTTTTTTCAAGACATAGAATTTAATCTCTACATTTTAGTATATCTTCTCTCCGTAGTTGTTTTACTAATTAGTGGAGTATTATTTTATACTTCAGAGCTATTAAAATCCACAACTCTTGAAAATCAAGAATTAAAAGATGAATTAGAAACATTATCTTCATACCAAGATGTAAGAATTATGAAATATACATTAAAACAATTCTCTTCTCTTACGGGAGAGCAAATTGAAAATATTTTGCAGGTAAAACAGTTTTTAGAAAAAGAAGATTTTGATGAAATTATCCTCGATGGTTTTTCTCTCTATGCTCAAAAACAACAACAATGTTTCTACAATGAAATAAGAGAGATGGATTTATGTAAATCTTTAGTGGTAGAATATGATGCATCAAAAGATAACACAATTTACTTAACTACAATTTATCAATAAGTTGTATATTTTCTTTTCTCTAAATACTTAAACTTATAATATAGCTTTATCTACTATTTTTATGACAAAAAAAGATACATTTTTTATTACAACACCAATTTTTTACACTTCAGGACCACTTCACTTAGGTCATGTATATACATCAACAGCATGTGATATCTTAGCTAGATGGAATAGACAGTTAGGAAAAGATGTTTTTTTCTTAACAGGTTCAGATGAACATGGGCAAAAGGTAGCAAAAAAAGCTCAAGAGTTGAACATAGATCCTAAAATCTACACAGATTCATTAGTTAAAAAATTTCAAAAGACGCTTAAGAAAATGAATATCTCTTATGATTATTTTATTAGAACAACTGATGAAGAACACAAAAAATTCGTTCAAGAAATGTTTCAAAAATCTTTTGATAATGGAGATATCTACAAAGATACCTATGAAGGATTATATTGTGTAGATTGTGAAAAATATTACAAAGAAGAAGAGCTCTTAGAGGGAAATATTTGTCCAGATCATAAGAAAAAAGCAGAACTTATGAAAGAAGAAAATTATTTTTTCAAATTATCAAAATATCAAGATAAATTACTTGAATTTTACGATAAACACCCAGAATTTCTTTCCCCTGCCTCAAAATCTCGTGAGACTCTCAACCGTGTCGCAGATGGACTCGAGGATATCTCAATTTCTAGGTCAAAAGAAAATTTATCTTGGGGAATTGATCTTCCTTTTGATGAAAACCATGTGAGTTATGTTTGGTTTGATGCACTATATAATTATTTATCAGCACTAAGAACAAATAATAAAGAAGAATTCTGGCCAGCTCAAGTTCATGTTGTAGGAAAAGATATTATGTGGTTCCATAAAGTATTCTGGCCTGCATTTTTAATGAGTTCTGGATATGAAATGCCTCAAAAAGTATTTGCACATGGTTGGTGGACTGTTGAAGGAGAAAAAATGGGTAAATCTATGGGAAATACTATTGATCCAGTAAAAGTAGCTCAAGAGTTTGGAATTGACGAGTTTAGATATTATATGTTTGCAATTTCATCTTTTGGAGATGATTTAGATTACACAGAACAAGGATTTATTGACAAAATTAATAATGATTTAAATAATGATTTAGGAAATTTAGTATCAAGAATCCATACGATGACGTTTAAGTATTTTGGAGGTGTAGTTCCAGAATCTACTCAAATAACTAATCATGAAAATGAACTTATTGAGTCATTAAATATTTTTACTCAATTTAACGAATTAATGCAACAATTAGATTTTCATAAAGCTTTAGATGTATTATTTACAGCAATTAGATCTGTAAATGCTTATATCAACAAAGTTGAACCATGGAAAGAGCAAAACCAAGAAAGATTAGCTACAATTATATCAACTCTAAATTTTGCAGTAAAAGTAGTTGGGGATTATATCAATCCATTTATGCCTCAAAAAGCAGAGTTACTTAGAAAACAATATAACTTCAAATTAGGTAACTTCAAGTCATTAGAACAAATTCCTCAAGGTCATTCATTAGGAGAAAAAGAAAATTTATTTCAAAAAGTAAAAAAAGATAAACCTCAAGAACAAAAATCTCAAAAAGTTGAACAAAGACAAGGTTTTGCTGAGTTGAACCTGCAAGTAGGAAAAATACTTTCCATTGAACAACATCCAGAAGCAGAAAAGCTTTATGTAGAAAAAATTGATCTAGGAAATGGAGATGTAAGACAAATTGTATCTGGACTAAAAGATTATTACACAATTGAAGAGATGACAGGAAGATCAGTAATTGTTGCATCAAATCTTAAACCTGCAAAACTCAGAGGGGTTGAATCACAAGGAATGGTACTTTTAGCAGAAGATGAAAATGGATCTCTTGGATTCCTCGAGTCTCCAAATGCACCTGTTGGTACAAATTTAGTATGTAATAATATTGTAGCAGATAATCTAGATAAAATAAAAGTAGATAAATTCTTCAAATATGAATTAAAATCTCTAGGTTCTCATGTAGAATTTGAGGGGAATAAAATAACAGCCGGAGACCACGATCTTCTAGTGGAAAAAAATGTTGTAGGTAATGTGAGATAATCTCTCCTTAAAAACCTAAATAACTTTAAAATGAAACCGAAATCACAAGTGTCTATTTCTCCATGTCAAATTCCAGAATTAAATTTATCTTGTTATGGATGCTGTGGAAATGATTTTACAAATAAGAATCAAGCTCAAAAAGACATTATTCAAAATACTATTGAGCTTGAAGAATCACTGAATTACAAAGAATTTGATACTCAAGAAGCTCAAGATAAAGCACTTATTGAATTTAGAGATAGATATTCAGGAACGATTTTAGGTCCTTCAGGAGTTTGTCTTAATCTTGTACAATTTAATGATGGATGTCTTGCATGCCCACTCCACAAGAGCATAAATGCTCTTGTTCCTGAGTCAGAGGTCAAAGCGCCAAGCGAAGACTTGAGACAGGAGCCTTGTGATGTAAATTATGAATGTATTACATTCAAAAAATACGCTAAACTATCAGAATCACAAAAAAAAGAATATATTAAATTCTTAGAAAAAAGAGTTGAAAAAGAAAATCATTTTAGCTATTCTATGAAAAATCACGATGGTGTATTTATTGAAGAATTCCTAGAAAAAAATAATTAATATGTTTAAAATATTAATTTAAACATTTTGTCCAATCATGGATTCGTCTTGTGGTTTAATTGTAGTTTTGTAAAAGTTTAGTAACAATAATCCACATGGAATCAAATAAATTAATGTTTGAATTCCTACAATAAAAAAACTAGCATCACTTCCTGAAACTAGATCAATTACAT
>JAYYJK010000016.1:0-8365 GCA_036146255.1 Nanobdellota archaeon | reverse complement strand
ATGCAAGATATTGTAGTTAAAGATAAAGTTTATTTTAAAGTAGAAGATTTCAAATTAGGTGTTGAAGAAGAACAACTTCAAAAAATAAAAGAATTATCAAAGAAAAATCCTTCTTTAAAATCTATTTTAATTAAAGATGGTATTGCATTTTTACCTCCAATGTTTGGAGCATTTATCTTACTTCTTATCCTCTAATTTTTTAAATCTATTTCTTTTTATACTATTATGAGAAATATTGTAAAAGCTATTATTTATGATTCATCGAAGTTTCTAATTTTAAAAAGAACAAATTATAAGGGGGAAAAGAATGCAAATAAATGGGATCTTCCCGGAGGTTCTGTAGACCACGGGGAAAATTTTTTATCTGCTATAACTAGGGAATGTTTGGAGGAGACAAATTTAACTTGTACAAACGTAGAATTGGAATCTACTCATGGAATTAAAGATATTTTTGACTTTCATCTCTATTCTATGGAATATGTGGGGGGTGATATTACATTAAGCCACGAACATTCTGATTTTAAGTGGATTTCTTGTGAAGAATTAGATGATTTTGTAATGTGTTCGGAGAAAATTACTCTTGAGAATATAAAAAAATTTATGAAAAAGAATTAGATTAATTCTCCCATTTCAATATCTTCAACATCGCTAGAAAAATCCTCTTCAATTGATTTTTCCATTGTTGGCACTTCATCTTCTGCAGAATCTAGTTCTACAACAACATCATCTTTTAAATTAGTATCAGGACTACTAGAACATCCTGCAAAAATGATTGCTGTGATTAATAATAATGTAATAAATACTTGTTTCATTTTTAGTTTACCTCGAGTTCTTGTTCAATATCAATATCCATAATTGCAGCAACTTCAATAAGCTCTTCTTGATTAATTTCTTCTCCAGAATTAAACTTACTTCCAATTATTTGTAATTTTTCAATATCTTCTTGTGTTAATTCATCCTGTTTTTCAATGAGTTTTTGCATTGCTAGTCTCTCAAGGTTTTTCTTTTTCTCTGGTGAGAGTTCTTTAAACTTTTCAATTTGCGTAGATGCATTAATTGTTGTCTCTGCATCTCTCATTTGTGCTCTAACATCAACTCTAGTCTGAGCTCTTAGTTCTCTTAGTTCTTGAGCTCTCTCTTTAGCTTCTTCCCTTAGTTCTTCGCTTTTTTCTTTAAGCTCAATTTTTAACTTTGTTTTTTCTTCATTAAACTTTTCTCTAGCTTCTTCTTTTTCTTCATCGGAGAGTGTTTCAAAATGAGCTTTAACTTCAAGTTTAACTTCATCTAATGTTAATTCACCAGATTCATATTGTGCTTTTAATTCTTCAACATCAAGCCCAGAAATATTAGCATATATTCTAACTGCTTGTTTGAGTGAATGTTTAGCTTTTAAATGTTCAAGTTTTTCTTTTCTCTCTTCTTTAAGTTCTTCTCGTTTAGCTTCAATTTCTTCTTTAAGTTCAGCTCTTTGTCCATCATTAATTCCTTTTGAATATTCAACTTTAAATTCTTGAGTTAATGTAATGATTTCTTTTTTATAATTTACATAAAGAAGTGCTAAATCACTTGAAGAAGATGCTTCAACATCAACAGCTTTTACTTCATCTAAAATACTTTGAAATTCTAAGTGAATCCTCTCGAGTTCTTCTACAGTAACTCCTGATTCAACATCAACTTTTGCAATTAAAAGTTCGGAATTTTCAACTCTAGCTTCTAATTGGAGTGACAATTGTTCCCATCTAAGAGCAGCACCTTCTTCAGTTGAGAAATATTCTTTTTCTTTTTCAGTTAATTCTTCTTGTATTTCTTCTTCAACTTCTTGGGTAGTATCTTCAACTTCTATTTCTGTTTCTGATTCAACCTCTGTTTCTACTTCAATAGTTGTATTTTCTTCTAAATCACTATCCTCTGTTGTAGTAGAAGTATTTGATTCCACTTCAGCATCTACTTCAACAATATTTTCTTCTAAATCACTAATATCTACTTCAACAGTTGTATCAATACCAATTGTTGTAGTTGTTTCATTAGCAAAAGCAGCAAGTGGAGATCCAAGCATTAATGTTGCTAGGCCCACAGCTGTAATTTTTTTTGTGTTAATTTTAACCATTTTTGAAAACGTGAATCAAATCACGGATAGAACTCTATGGCTGGAACAGTATATAAATATTTATTGAAACTAGCAAAACAAAACCGGAACAAGGACGGAATTAGTCTCTTTCTTTAATACTTAAATAATTAGTATTTCCAATTTGTTCTTTTTGAATGTATCCTTTTATACAAAGTGTTTTCACATTCCTAGAAATAGATGCTTTTGGAATTTGCATAGTTTCTTCTAATTTCTTTTGAGTAATTTTTCCTAGTTGTAAAATTGAGAGTATTTCTTTTTGTCTCTCATTTAAATGTTCATATTCTTCTTTAACAAATGATTTCACTTTTTTTCTTCTATAGTTAGTACTTACAACATATCCAAAAATCATCCCAAGAATCAATAGTAAAACTATAAAGAAATATTGAAAATAGTCTTTTTCTAATTCATTATCAATTTCATATTGTACAATTAGCGTAATTGGTTTATTAGCTCCAGTTCCAATAATTTTTAAATTCCCTTGATCTTCATCAATTCTAAAATTTGGTGTTGTTTTAATGTAATTTATCTGAGCTCCTTTTGGAAATGTTGTTTCAAAGATAAAAGTTTCATATATTATCTCTGAAGAAAAATTAATCGTCCAATACTTTCCTTCTTTAGATGTATATTGAGGTGTTTTCTCTCCACGTAAAAGTGTATCTGAAGAATCAATTCCTGAGATAAGAACATCTCCTCTCTCATCAATTAACAAGGAAATGTCTGCATATTCAGAAGAAAATAATGTATGTACTGAAAAAAATACTAGTAAAAGTATTCCAAGACTTTTCAAATTCATAAGAAAAATGGGAACTAAGTATTTATATAGTTATACTATTATTGGGATTTATTTTATTCAAAAATCCATTCTACCCATCATCTTTATAAAGCCATCAAGATTAATTTTTCTATCACTATGGCAGCAAAAGATGATAATAAGGTAGCTAGTTATGTGAGAATCATGGGGACTGACTTAGTTTCCAACGCGACTCTCGTATTCGGACTAGCAAAAATTAAAGGTATTAGCTATATGTTTGCTAATGCCACCTGTGTTGCTCTTAGTCTCGATAAGATGACTAAGATAGGTGAGCTATCTGAAAAACAGATAGAGAAGATTGAAGAGTTTTTATCAAATCCTGAAAAAAACTTACCAACTTGGATGTTAAATGCACAAAAAGATGTTCAAACTGGAAAGAATCTTCACTTTATTGCTAAAGACTTAGACTATAACGAACTTCAATTAAGAAGAAGGTATGCTAAGACTAAATCATACAAAGCTCAAAGAATTAAAGCAAGATTAACAGTAAGAGGTCAAAGAACTAAATCTAACTTTAGACGTTCAAAAACTCTTGCAGCTATGAAAGCTAAACAAGGAGGTCGTAAATAATTAAAAAATGGGACTTCCAATTAAACACAGAAAAACATATGTTTCCCATAAAAAAAGATGGGACAAGTCAACAATTTTAGAAGAAGCTAAAGTTGTTGAGGATTATGCTCTTAAAAACAAAAAGGAAATCAGAAAAATTGAATTTATGCTTTCCAAATTTAAGACAATTGCTAAATCATTTAACTCATTAGATAATGCAAACGAATCAGAAGATGCAAAAAGATTTATTGCTTCATTAAAAGCAAAAGGTTTCTTAGCTCAAGAATCAAATTCATTAGATGATGTTTTAAACATTACAATTAGAGACATCTTAGATAGAAGATTATCAAATATTGTATACAAATTAAAATTAGCAAGATCACCTAAACAAGCTCGTCAATTCGTTGTTCACAGACACGTAAGAGTTGATGGAAAAGTAATCGATTCACCATCTGCATTAATTTCCTTAGCTGGAGAAGCAGCAATTGAATTCAGAGAATCCTCATCATTATTTGATGAAGAACACCCTGAGAGAAAGTTAGCAGAAGATGGATTAATTGAAGAAGTTACAAAAGAAATCGAAGTTAAAGATAATCAAATCTTAGACGAAGATGGAAAATCACCTTCCGATCTTAAAGAAGAATCTTTAGATGAAGAAGAACAAGATGAGGTTAAATCAAATTAAAAATGGCAGAAGAACAAGTAAAAGTTGAAGAAACAAAAGAAGTTTCAAAAAAGGCTGAAGCTCCTGCAAAAAAAGCTGAAAAATGGGGTATTCTTCACATTTTTTCATCATATAACAACACTCACCTTCACGTAACTGATATTACTGGAACAGAAACTATTGGTAAAGTAACAGGTGGTATGGTTACTAAGTCAGATAGACTTAAAGCTTCACCAAATGTAGCTTTCGCAGCTGCAAAACAACTCTCAGATTTATGTAAACAAAAAGGAATTACTTCCCTATACGTAAAATTAAGAGCAGTTGGAGGACACAACGGTCCAACAACACCAGGTCCTGGATCACAAGCAGCAATTAAGATGCTTACAAGATACGGAATTAGACTTGGAAGAATTGAAGATGTAACTCCAATTCCTCACGATTCTTGTAAAAGAAAAGGTGGAAAAAGAGGTAGAAGAGTTTAAAACTCTTTTAATCTAATACTATTAAAATGGCTAAAAATATCTCAACAACTCAAGACGGAGATGAATTCATTGTTTCATTCAAAGATACTCATAATACTATTGTTAATGCTATGAGAAGAATTATTTTAGATGAAGTACCAACATTTGCAATTGAAGATGTAGAAGTTGTAAAAAATGAATCACCTCTATACTCAGAAACTGTTGCTCACAGATTAGGACTTGTTCCTCTGAAAACAGATTTAAAATCATATAATTTTAAAGAATCCTGTACTTGTGGTGGTGTTGGTTGTGCTTTATGTGAAGTAAAACTAACTCTTGCTCAAAAAGAAGAGGGATATGTGTTTTCAGGTTCAATTAAATCTGATGATCCTCAAATTGTTCCTGCTGATATGAACATTCCAATTACAAAACTTTTCCCAGGAAATGAATTAGAATTAAACTTAAAAGCAGTTCTAGGAAGAGGAAGAGTTCACGCAAAATGGGCTCCTGCACATACTTATCTAAAAGAAGGAGATAAAAACGAAGTAAATCTTGTAATTGAGAGTTTTGGTCAATTAGATTCAAAAGATATCTACAATAATGCAATTGATATTCTTGTAGAGAAAATTAATGAATTAGAATCTAACTTATAATAAAAAATGGCATCAGAATCAAAATCAAAAGATCAAAAATATACAATTATTGATGGTAAAGATTTAGTACTAGGTAGACTTGGAAGTGATATTGCAAAAAGATTACTTTTAGGTGAGAGTATTAAATTAGTTAACTGTCAAGAAGTTGTTATCTTAGGTAGAAAGAAATTTTTAGTTGAAAGATACAAAAATAAAATTTCAAACAAAGTAATTAAGCAAGGTCCTTATTATTCAAGAGCACCTTCAGACATTGTAAGAAGAGCATTTAGAAACATGCTTCCTTACAAAAACCAAAGAGGAATTGACGCATACAAAAGACTTAAATGTTTCAACTCAGTACCTGCAGCATTAAAAGATGAAAAATTTGCTACAGTAGAATCAGCTCAAGTTGATAAAGAGACAACATTTTACTACACACAAGTTGGAGAAATTTGTAAGTCACTTGGTTACACTAAAATGAATTAAAAATGGCAGGAAAAAATAACTCAGTATTAACATCAGGATTTAGAAAAACATCCGTTGCTAGAGCTTCACTTGTTAAAGGTTCAGGAAATTTTAAAATTAACAACCAAAGTGTAGAAGAATTCAACAACAACACATTACTTCAATTAAAAGTAAAAGAACCTCTTATCATTTCAGGATTAGAATCAAAATACGATATTAAAGTAACTGTATTTGGTGGTGGAGTTAACTCACAAGTTGACGCTATTAGACAAGCAATTGCACGTGGTTTAGTTGAAATTTCAGGTTCAGAAGAATTGAAAAAACAATTCGTTGAATATGATAGAGCATTAATTGTATCTGATACTAGATTCAAAGAGACTAAAAAACCAAACAACTCAAACGCGAGAGCAAGTAGACAAAAGTCATATCGTTAAATCTCATCTATTGATGAGTTTAACAAAAACACATTGTGTTTTTATGTAATTTTGTAATGCAAATTAACAAATAAAAAATGGAAAAAAAATCATATGTTAAGGTTAAATGTCACGAATGTGGTAATGAACAGAATGTATTTGGTAGAGCTTCAACAGAAGTTAAATGTACTAAATGTAATGCAGTTTTAGCACTTCCTACTGGTGGAAAAGCACATATTAAAGCTGAAATTATCGAACTTATCTAAGTTCTGATAATATTTTATTTCTAATATTATAACTTAATTTCTAATTTTTACTATATTTTACATACAAGAAACAATTATAAATAAAGAAGAAGAATTTTCTTTATGTTTGAAGTACTATTTCTGACAGTGGTGTTAATTTATGCATTAGTAATGTCTTATCAAGATATTAAATTTAGAAAAATAAAAAACAACCTCACGTATTCTCTTTTATTATTATCTTCATTATTATTTATCTATTCTCAATTAGTAATATTTTCAATAACAAATATTATTATTTTAGCAATGATGGTATTAGTTTCATTTTATGTATTTCATAAAAAAATTCTAGGTGCAGCTGATGGAAAAATAATTATTGGTATATCGATGATATTACTTTCTTTAAATGTACTATATCTCTTTGATTTTATTATAAATACTATTATTATTTATGTTTTTACTCTACTTATGCTAATTATTACAAAAACTTCTATAATTAGTAAAATTACAGCCTTTAGAGAACAAAATTATCTATTAATTTGTTTTCAAACATTACTAACTCTCTCAATCCTAGCATTATTTTCAAGATTTATTGGTTTTGATCAATTTGATATAATTTTCACATTAACATTATTTCTTGTTGTATTGATAACAATTGCACCTCTTGGAAAAAAACTATTTAAAAAACTAGATGAAAACTCTCAAATAGTAATTTCATTTATCCTTTTTTGTTATGCATTCTATGACTTATTTTCATTATTTTTAACTTCATTTATTTATTTATTTACAATAAAATCTTTGATACAAATTATTCCAAACCTTTCTGAAAAAATTCAGTATAAAAGAGGACATACTTCTTTCCCATTAATTCCTATTTTATTTTTATCTCTAATAGTTGTAATTTTGTTACAAAAAAATTTAGTACTTGTATTATTTGGATATTAGATAAAACCAATGATGTTATAATTGTAGTGACAAAATATTAAAAGTAATTACTTATCATTGGTAGTATATTTTATGTAAAATGAAGAAAATATTGTTATTCTTTGGACTCATAGTTTCGTGTTTAAATTTAGGTTTTTCTACCATACAAAATATTAGTGATTGTGGACAGTCGTTAATTTCAACAAATTCTTTATTTTTATTAAACCAATCAATAAATGATAGTGGTGGGACTTGTATTTGGTTTGGAACAAGTAATGATAATTCAACTTTAGATTGCCAAGGGTTTAATATGACTGATTTAGGAGGTACCCTCTATGGTATTCGTGTGGATTCAAATGTTGAGAATATAACTATAAGAAATTGTAATGTTTATGGATTTACAAGGGGAATGTTTACAAGAGGGTCTATGATTGAAGTGTATAATTCTACTTTTTTTAATACACAACTAGAATTAGAGTTCAACAATGTTATCTTAAGAAACAGTTTATTAAATAATGTATTATTAGAACTCAATGATGGGTTATCAAATTCTACTTTTGATAAATTAACTTTCGAAAATGATAGTAATATTCAGATGTCTAATGTTATTAATAGTACATTTTCCAATCTTGATTTAAGGAATTTATCCTCACCATTATTCCTGTATTCAGAATCAGATAATAATAATTTTTATAATGTCTCAATATCGGATTTATTTTTTTTATCAGGATCAACAAATAATTCTTTTGTAAATAGCAGCTTTGATAGTAGTATTTCTTCAAGTAATTGGTCTCAAACTTTAAACTTTTTTGAAAATAATTCATATGTATCTAGTATTATAAATGGATCGGGATGTATTATTACAGCACAACCAGAAGTAATTTGTGATACGGGAGTTTGGTCAATTATGAGTTTAGTTACAAACCAACCCACAACATCATCTTTGTTTCCTTTTTTATCAGTGTATTCAGTAGTAATGTTTTTAGGCCTTTATTTTTTACCTTAACCAATTCTACTTCTCTACAACTAAAGTTTTATAAACTAAAAATATACTAAGTTAGTATGGTAGAAGAGTT
>JAYYJK010000015.1:0-11227 GCA_036146255.1 Nanobdellota archaeon | reverse complement strand
CACTACCTGATTCTCCTTGTGCTTCAATGAAATCTCCTACTTTAAATGGTTTGAATAAAAGAATTAAAACTCCTCCTGCAAAATTTCCAAGAGAACCTTGAAGAGCTAAACCAATTGCAAATCCTGCAGCCGCTAAAATTGCTACAAATGAAGTTGTCTCAACACCTAACATACCAATAACACTAATAAATAATAATACCTTTAAAATAATTGAAACTAAAGATACTAAAAACGATTCTAGTGATTTGTCAATTTTTCTTTTACCTAGTACTTTTTTGAAAGCTTTTGCTACAATTTTGATGATCCAAAGACCAATTACTAAAGTAATAATTGCTAAAAGTACTTTTGGACCATACTGTACTAGTAAATCCATAGCTTTTGTGGTGATTGCATTAACATCTACCATAGTTTTTATAATAATCGTTTATTTATAAGCATAAGTTTTTCTCCACAATATTTATAAAACAAATTTGATTCATTTTTCTTACAGTTTGCTATAAATCCAAGATTTATTGCAGAGGGTTTCAGTAGAAATCTCATAATCTGTAGTGTGCGGAATTTGAATTAGTCACTCAAATTCCATCAATTATTCTCAAAACATAGTAATTTTGAATTGTGTTATTTCTACGAATCTTTATAAAGATACCAAAGTTCTTTTTTATTAGATAGAGCATCTATCGGTAATACTAAAATGGCACTAAAAGTAGCATTAGGTACAAAAACAGGGAAAACATTCCAAAAGGAATTATCCCAAGAAGAAGCTGAGTCTTTATATGGTAAAGTTCTCGGGGAAGAACTAAGAGGAGAACTCTTAGGATATTCCGGAGTTACATTTACTATTACTGGAGGTTCAGATGCTAATGGTTTTCCAATGAGAAAAGATTTACCTGGAATTAATAGGAAAAAAATTCTTATGACAAAAGGAACAGGATTTAAAGGAAAACTTAGAGGAAAAAGATTCGGTGGTTTAAGAATTAAAAAAACAGTTGCTGGTAATACAGTATATGAAAAAACACACCAATTAAATTTAAAAGTTGTTAAAGGAGACGAAGTTGTTGAAAAAGCATTCGCACCTGCTGAAGAACCAGCAGCAGCTGAAGAGTAAAATTACTCTTTTTTATTCTAAATTAATTAAATAATTATTTAAAGTTATAATTTTACTATGTTCTATGAAGAAATTTCAAGAACTCTTAGATAAGAAAAAATATCAAGTATTTATTATGAGTTCTCCAGTACCATTTCCACTAAACTATGGGATTCATTTGTGGTTTGTTATTAATTTTAAAGGTACTATCCATAGAATAGAATTTGGAAGATTTAATGGAAGTCCACATGAGAATGGAATTGGGTTACTTAAAGATTTTTTGCCCGCTACAAAAGGAATGAATATGTGTTTTTTTAGAAAAAATCCTAGATTTTCATCAAAAGTTGAAGATTTTATTGAAGGACATAAAAATTCTAATGCATTCAAACTTGCAACTTTTGTTTTAGAACATCATAAAGATTATCCTCTTAAAAATGAATATAAATTACTAGGGCCAAATTCTAATTCATTTGTTGGTTGGGTATTAAAACAGTTTCCCGAAATTACTATGAATATTAGTTTTAGAGCTGTCGGATTAAATTATTTTAAGTAATTAGTCTAAACCTGAGATTGCTCCAACATCTATTGAAGAATTACTATTTTGTTGTTGTCTCTCTCTTGCTGCTGCTAGTTGCTCTTCTTCGTATCTATTAATAAAGTCTTCTTGTAGTACTGTTCCTGGTTTTAAACAAAGGCCATTTCTTTGTGGTTTTTCAGATATAAGTCTGCATTCAAGACCTTCTTGACAAGTAATTTCTGTATAAGGAGTAATACATGCTTCATATTCTCCAGCAACAATTGTAGCATCTGTGTTGAGAGCTAAATCATTTGCTGTTGGAATATCTACAAAAATTACAATAAGTAATGCAATAGATATAATGATTGCCGGCACTACAAAGAAGGATTTTTCCATGTAAAAAATAAAAAATACAATTTTATAAAGTTTCACCTACACTTTTTAATTAGACAAACAAGTAAACTAGAAACTATTTACTTAGAGATCTAAGAGAAAAATGAAATTAGCTGTTTTATATTCTGGAGGAAAAGATTCAAATTATGCATTGTATCTTGCACAACAACATGGACATGAAGTTTCATGTTTGGTATCCATGAAATCAGAAAATAAAGAATCATATATGTTTCAAACTCCAGGGAATGATTTTGTTTCTCTTCAAGCTGAGTGTTTAGATATTCCTTTGATTCATTTTGAAACTTCTGGGGAAAAAGAGAGTGAAGTTGAAGATATGAAAGCAGCACTTAGACAAGCTAAAGAAGAATATGGTATTGAAGGTGTTGTTTCTGGTGCAATTAAAAGTGCGTATCAAGGACAAAGAGTTCAAAGAGTGTGTTTTGAGTTAGACCTTGAATGTTATAATCCTTTGTGGCAGATTGATGAAGAAGAATTTATGAGATCATTAATTTTAAAAAAATTTGATGTTATGATTCTCGGTGTATTTTCGTATCCATTGAATAAAACCTGGGTAGGTCAAAAGATTAATGATGAAATTCTCAATAAACTATCATATTACAATAAAAAATACTCCTTATCAAACGCATTTGAAGGAGGAGAAGCTGAAACTTTTGTATTAGATGGACCAAATTTCATAAAAAAAATAAATATTGAAGATATGGAAATAATAGAAGAAAGTGAAAATGCCGTCTTAATGAATATTAAAAAAGCAAGAATTATTTCTAAATAATTCTATATACTCCTCTTGAAACTTTTTCAATTAATTGTTTATTTTTTGAATAATACCAGATAAATTTTTGAGGAGATTTATATCCTAGTTCTCTCATTTTATAATTAAAATCTGAAACCTTGAATACAGATTTATTTGAAATACTTTTCAAATTAATTGGTAACTTTATTGAAATTTTTGGACTTTTTCCAAAATATATTTTTATTATATTTTCAGATAAATTATTCTCAACATAATTTTTAACAGATATTTTTTTTCCAGATTCTAAAATAAGCATTAAATGAGAAGGTAAATCTCTAATAGTAATTGTATGATTAAATTCGTCATAATAAGAATTTAATCTTTTTTTGGTCAAGAATTCCATATTACTATTAGGAAATTTGCTCTTATAAAATTTATTGGATAAATAAGTAGAATTTGAAACAATCATATTATAAAAAGTAGAATAATTAATATATTTATATAATGAAAATATTAATACTAAATCTTTGTTCAAAACAAGATACTCTTCATCACCTTGAATTTGTGAGACCCATAGAAGATATTGTTAAGAAAAAAACTTCTAAATATGAAATAAAACACTATAGTGATTCTCTTGATTATTCTACATATTCACACGTACTATTAAGCGGAGTTCCGCTAAGAGATTTTGAATATGAAAACCATTTAGACAAATTTTCATGGATAAAAGAATTTAAAGGTAAAGTTTTAGGTATTTGTGCAGGTGCCCAAGTTATTGGTTCAATTTTTGATGAAGACATTATTAACTTTCAAGAATTAGGACTCAGAAAAATTGATCTTGTTAAAGAAGATGCAATACTTGAAAATTTTTCTTCTCCACTCGAAATTTATGGTCTTCATAATAAAGGTTTTAATAGTAAATTATCTTTTTTTGACGTACTTGCAAGATCGTCTAAACCAGAGCTACTTAAACATAAAAAAAAAGAAATTTATGCGTGTATTTTTCATCCAGAGGTTAGAAATCATATATTAATTGAAAATTTTATAAACTAAAGGATAGTGAAATTATTTCAATGAATACAAGACAGCAGCCTCTTTTTGGGCATACAAGTAAAAGTTATTCGATAAAACCAGTTTATCTTTTACTACATGATAGTACAGTTATTAAAAGATTATACAATAATTTTGGTAGGGAGCAGACATTTGAATTACAGTACGATTATGAAGAAGAACGTTATTTTTTGCATGAAATAGCAGGTCTCACTAAAAGTCAAAAAGAATCACATTTTGAAGTACTTTTAGGGGGAATTTTAGAAGCTAAAAAAATAGTTAAAAAGAAACATTTAGAATCTGAACTTGAGTGTATTAATTGATACTTTTATAAAGATTAATTCCTAAAAGTTATTATGGAAAATTTAAATAAAAGAGAAACCCTATTTACTAAAATTGTTAGAGGAGATATTCCTTCATTTAAAATTTATGAAGATGAAAAACATTTAGCCTTTTTAGATATTATGCCTTTTGAAAAAGGACATACATTAGTTATTCCTAAAAAGCCTTATGAAACAATTATGGAGATGCCAGAGACTGAATATCTTGACCTCCAAAAGGTTGTTTTAAAAATTGCTAAGCATTATGAAGAAACTCTTCATTGTGGAATCAATATTTGGCAAAATAATAAAGAAATATCTGGACAAGAAATCGCACATGTTCACTTTCACATTATTCCTAGAAAAGTTAAAAAAAATGCTTATGTAAAGCAAGATGAAAAATATCTAGGTAATGAGATGAAAAACTATGCAAAGAAGTTAAAAATATAATGTTCTTACTTGTCAGTAATATTTATAAAGAAATATCTATTTTTCTCTTCTATGTCAAAAACAGGATTTAAATTCAAACAACAAAAACAACAGTTAGAAAAATTTCTAAAAGCATTAGGTATTGAAGATGCTTCAATTCAAAATACAAACAGTACTGCAGTTGCATTTTCTCCATCATATAGTGTAGATATTACTTGTCCTTCGTCAGGAAAAGGAATAATTAGAGACCATTACAAACCACATGTCCTTAGTGAAGGTAATATAACTGGAGATTTAGATAACTTTTCATCATTTTTATATGATATCGAACCCCAAAGATAACTAACTTTTTTAAATAATTATCACATATCTTTATTATGGTTGATACCATACACAAATTATATGTTTAAAAAAACTTAATTTTTAAAATTTTAGAAATTATAAATTTGAAATAATTTGTTGAAGTATCATCATTTTTTAAATAAAATGGTTGACTTTTGTGATAAATGTGGAGCAATTATTATGGGTGCTAAGGGATCAGAGGTTCCTTGTCCTTCATGTGGACACTCTAATAAGGCTACATCTGAAGTGAAAATTTCTCAAAAAATTGAGAAAAAAGAAGAAAAAGAAATTGTAGATACAGAAGATGCATCTGCAGAAGTACACCCAATTGCTAAAGGAATTGAGTGTCCTGAATGTGGACATGATGAAGCAAGGTATTTTTCAAGACAAATGAGGGCAGGAGATGAACCTGAAACCCAATTTTACAAATGTGAAAATTGTAAACATCAATGGCGTAAACATATGTAATAATTTTCAAAAAAAATTATTTGTATATTTTTTCTAAAAAATTTTAAACAAAAATTACTTACTCTAGTTTAATTTTTCCTTGATCAAGTAACTCTGCTAAGTTTTTATCTCCAATATGGGTTGTTTCTAAAAAGTTTTGATAAAAATCATCCCCATACTTTTTTGCCCCTTCAAGACACCAAGTAAGATACTCTTGTTGTTGTTGGGATCCGTGTTGATAATCATGGGCATCATAATGTAGGGCTCTAAATGTGTATGCTTTATATCTTGTGTTTGGTTCATGAAAGTCTTGTACTTCAATTTGAACTAGTTCGTATCCTTGTTCTCTTGCAAACATTTCAGTAAATGAACTTTCGCTCATTTCAAATAAAATACCACAAATTTCGTGATTTAAGTCTGATTTATCAATATTGAGAACTGAACAAGGAGTTCCATCAATTTCTGACATCCGATAAGGGGATGGAAAATTGAAGACTCTAACAAAACCATGTAACTTTGCAGGAGAAAGAATTGTTGCACAAGGTGCTGTTTTTTTAAGAGATTCTTCAAACATCAGAGAACCATAGGCAAAAATTTTTAGTTTTTTCATTGTAGTTAAGAAGTATAAAATAAATAAGGAAATACTTATCCTTGAAAATCATTAACCATAAAATATGCTAATGCTTGAACATCTAAGAGTTCATTTCCTTGAGTTGACTCTATAACAGTACAACCATCATAAGTAGTATTTGTTGTGTTATATGTAAATACAACAGTACTAGAATTACATGTTGAAATATTTTGAATTCTTGATACTGGAATGTTAAAAGCATTTGATACTTTTTGTTCAAGCAAGAATGCTCCATCATAGTTTGTATAATTTTGGGCTAAGTAAACTTGAAGCGAATCTGAAGATTTTATTGTTTGTGCTTTTTGAGCAAAGTCTTCTCTGCCGTTAATAAATTCTAAATCTGTAAATAAAAACTGTTCTGAATTAATAACTGCAGCAAATACTGTTTCTCCAGTATTTAATGTGTATTCACCAAAAGCTAAATTTTGAAAATCTGAATCTGAGTTTGATCCTGGTGTTGTTCCAGTATCTACAAATGCAAATGCAACTAATGAAGAAACCATTAATACTAGAAGAACTAGTGATATTACTACTGGTTTTTTTTCTTCAGTAGAAGTATGTTTTGTCATATTTTTTTCTGCTTTATCTAATTTTTTTTGTGATTTTTTTACCATTTTTTGATTATATTTATTCTTCCCATGCAGCCTTATTTGCAAGAATTGCATCTCCAGAAGTATTTGGTGCATTAGCTAGAAATCTTCTTTTGAATTCTTCATTTACTACATGACCCTCTCCTTCTTCTCTGAAACATACAGTTCTCTCTAATACAAAATCTTCTTCTACAGCTATGTCTTTCATTAAATCCATAAATTGATCCATGATTTTTTTTGCATCTTCTTGAACAGAATTAGAACTTTCCATAAAATGATAAAAAAAAGATTATTTAAATAATTTGGCTTTATTTTCAAATTATTAATTTGATAAAGAAGCAATTTGAGTAATAGTTACTCTTGCATTTGTACTACAACTACCTACTGGTTTTAAATTCTCTTTTTCTGTAGCTTTATAAAATTGTAAATTAGCAGGAGCATCCACGCAAGTTATTCCTTTATTTTGTGTTTTCATCTCATATGCACAAGTTGTTGGCTGTCTTAAATTTGTTGAGACATAGGCTCTTGTTATATGATTAGTGTAACCCATTTCTGCCACCCATTCCGAACAAGATTGTCCCCATTCACCTTCTAAATCTTTTTCTAGATACTCCCAGTTTAGAGAATTGTAATAGCTATTATCAAAATTAACTTTGAAAATATATCTATCATTTCCATCATAACAATGTGAAACTGGTACTTGTGATGGTGTTGGAGCATTCGAAGAAACACTACAAGTAACAGATTCTATATTTTCTTCCATATAAAGACAATTAAAGTCAGAAATTTCTTGACCAACATATTCTGATCCTAAATTAGTTTGTTTCTCAACTAAATAAGAAGTATAAAAAATATCATTTTCTTTTATCCATTGCTCACAAGTCATTCCCAATTGAGGAGATTTCGCTAAACCTACTTGAAAATGTGCCCGAGAGTTTTCATTATATTCCATGGTTTTACATGAATTAAAGGTAGGTTCATATTTTACTTCTCCAAAAAAAAAATTATACCATTTAATTGGATTAAAATTTGATCTTTGAGATTTTATATCATATATTGCAGTACATTCTTGCTGTTGTTTGCATGTTTGCTCAGATGTGAACTGCGCACATGAGTCGTTATTAAGAGAAACTTCATCATCAATAGTTATTGGATTTAAATTAACTGGTTTTTTACTTTCGCATTCTCCTTGGTAATCAATTTCGACATTTCCTGCCCTGCAAGAATTACTATATGTTACTCCATCAACACCACATACAGGATCATACTGAGTAGTACATATTCTTTCTTCATCTTTTATCTCTTTTACTTGAGAATCATTTTTTCCAATATATTGATCATTACCTGTATTTTCAATAAATGAAAATCCAGCAGTGATTACTATTAGAAATATTGATACGCATGAGAAAAATATTTTTTTCATACCATAAATCTAAGTTCTAATTTTAAAAATATTTGTTTTTTAAAAAATGATAACATTATTCACAACTAATCTCAATTTTTTGCTCAAATGAATTTTCGTAATCCCACCAACCAAATGCATCTTGCAAAGTGATATCCCCAAGAGATAATTCTCCTAAAATATTATAAGATTCCAATTCTCTTGATGAAGAAAATGAAGTCTCTAAAAGTAAAAAATTTGATCCTGCATCGGCTAAAATTTGAGCTTCATCTAAAAATTCTTGAGGATAACTAGTGGGATCTAAATTTTGACAATTAAAACATATAGAATTGTAAGGCCTTCCCTTTAGATCAATAATTTTTGAAGACCCTGAATTAATTGGATCTTTACAAAAGAGAAATGTTTTTTCTAATTCTTCTTTAATTTCTAATTCTTGTTGTGTTGTTAGTGTATCTTGTACGTCTGTGATTCTTTGATATCCAAATACAATAATCCATATCATAATAAAAGACATTAAAAAGAAAAATATTACTTGTGTTGTGAGTGCTTTTTTTGTTTTCATTTTTTTAACTTGCAAAGAGAAATTTTTTATAGTAAATTGTTGCAATTACTATCATTATAATAGGTAATGAAATTAAAAGTATTGATAAAATTGATGTAAATACAAACAATGATAACATTCCTAATGCAAGAACTGTTATTGCTGAGACATATGCAAATCTATTTCTCATATATAACTCATATCCTTCCGTTCCTATCAGTGGGATTAATGTTGTGAAAGCAACCCAAAAAAGAGCGAAGTAAAACCAAAGAGTAATTCCTGATGTTGGTAAAAAGAGTTTTAGTAGTATTCCAAAAATAAAATAAAAAACATATCCCATAAATAGGGCCTTTGTTACTCTTACATCAGAGATAAATTTGTTTCTTGTAACTTTATTTTCAAATCTATGTTTTGTTCCAATAAATTTGTGAGTAATTACTGAAATTTTGTATCTCCAAACTGCTGGATAAATAACAAGACCTAATGTAATAATATAGAGACAACTGCTTAATACCAAAGAAGGTATTCCTTTTATTGCATGTTTACTTCTTTTTGTGAAGTAAGGCAAATTTTCTTTATCAATTACTGCTGAAGCTGCAATATCGAGAGCCTGATTTGTTGAAGAATAAGATTTATCTCTTGTATAGGCATTAATATTTTCATATTTTTTAAAACCCCACTTTGAAAAATGTGTTTGGTGGAGTACAATTGAGAAACCTATTTTATAAGCAATAAATTTCATGAACATTTGTCGAGAAAATAATAAAAATGTGAAGAATATAAGAAATGAAATTAGTGCGCCAATAAAGGAGAATGAAGAAAACCTTGCACACATAATAGAAAACATTAAAGAAACTACTACAATGATATAAAGGATATCTTTTAATTCGTTTTTTTCAAATGTGTAATATGTCATATGAAATTTTAAGATTGATTGTTTATAAAATATTGTGGTCTATGAGAGTAATAAGTGAGAGCTTTTTTAAATAGAGTTCTCTTAGTTTCATCTAGGATTTATGAATAAACAAAAAAATATAGCGATGAGTATTCAAGAAGAAAAGCTCAAAACACTTATGCCAACACTTAGAGTTAAGAAGAGGTTTATTAGAATTAAGATTGATTCTTCAAAGAAACTGTCTTTTGAAGATATTGCTAAAGTTCTCAATGAACAAGTATTGTATTTTATGGGTGCATTAGATTTTTCCCATTCTGGTTTTTGGATTTTAAAAGACCAATTTGATTTTGATAAACAAGAACTCATTGTTAAGACAACTGTTACTTTAAAGGATAAAGTAATCTTATCTCTTAGTTTAATTGGGAATTTTAGTGTTGATATAAAAAGAGTTTCTGGAACACTAAAAGGAGTTAGGAAGGAGTAAAGATAAATAAAAATTATTCCTATTTTATTCTTCATCACGAATTATCTCGATTTTATTTTTAGAAACTTTAATTGTCACGTCTTCTCCGTCTCTGAAGTTTGTTAGGTTATATGCAAATTCTGGTAAGATGATTTTCTCGTTTCTTACTTTTAGTTCTGAACTAAAATCTCTTGCTGTAGAATCACTCACTGTGTTTTCAACAATTAAATTTCTTGATGTTTTTCTTGCCTTTTCAAGAGATAGTTTTGATGTTTCCTCAAAGAGATATTTTGCCATCTCTCCTGCAATATTTTTCTTAGTAACTTCTGTGATTTTTTGTAATCCTGGAGATGTATTTACTTCTAAAATTAATGGTCCATAATCACTTTCAATAATATCTACTGCACAAATTGATGCTTTAATTTGCTTTGCAGCTTCAATTGACATTTTTTTAATTTCTGGAGTCACAATAAATGGTTCTGCATCTCCTCCTTGGTGTGCATTTGCTCTGATATCTCCAGACTTAGCAATTCTTCTCATTGAACCAATGATTCTATCTCCTGCAACAATAATTCTAATATCTGCTTGAATGTCAATATAGTCTTGAACAATGAGAGGTTGTTTAAATACATCAACTGCATCTACCATTGATTGTGCAGACTTTGCAGATTCTGCAAAAATTACTCCTTTTCCATGGGTTCCACTTGGAAATTTTAAAATAATTGGGTAGTTTAGTGTTTTTAGAAATTTCTTTGTCTCACCAATTTTTGCTGCATAGTAAGTACCTGGCATTTTAAGAACTCTATTAAGAGAGAAATTAAGATGTGTCATAAATTTGTTATGTGCAACCATATGTGCATTTGAATCAATTGGAATAAAACATTCTTTTTTGAAAATCTCTGTTAAACCATATGCTAGAGAAGCATATCTAAATGATGCTTTGATGTAGAGCGAATCATAATCTTTCATCTCTTCTCCATCATAGAGTACAGTAGTTTGATTGTTTGTTACATGAATTTCAATTTTTCTAATATCAATCATGTCTACTTCTTCGAAATATTCTAATGCCTCTTTTTGGAGCATTTTCGAAGAAACTGAACCCATAGAAATAATACCTAGTTTCACTGTTTACTCACCTCTTTTTCTTCTTGAGTTTCAAGACAAGGATCAACTAAAAATCCTTCTTTTTGTAAAATGTCTTTTCCTATTAATACTTTATATTTTAGATGAGATCTATCTGAGAGAGTAAATTTTTCTTCGAAATGTTTTCCTTGAAGTTCTAATGCTACATTAATTAGAGGTCTTCTATGTCTTCCAAGTGCTGATTTGATTATTTTGTGAGATTGTATTTTTTTCTCACCTAACTCTTGTG
>JAYYJK010000014.1:0-12303 GCA_036146255.1 Nanobdellota archaeon | reverse complement strand
AAGAAATAGTAGATCTCAAAGAGAGTAAATGAGCAGACAATTCTGAATTATCCATAGAAGAATATTTAGAAAAACCTTTTTTTTCTAAATTAAAAAATTCCATTAATTTAAGATCAAATAAAATACTCCCAATTTTATCTAAATCTTTTTCAAGTAGAAAAATATCTACTTCTTGCATTGATACTGGTTTGAAACTAGACATTTTTCACATCCTCAACTAACATCCCAACTATCTTCGAAATATCTCTTGACTGTAAGGATTTAATTTGGGACTGTGTAGATTCTTCCAATTTTTTTGCTTGTGCTTTAAGTGCTTTTTCGTAAGAAATTAATTCTTGAGAATTTTTTTTGAGGATTTCTTCTTTTTTTTGAGCTTCAACTACTAGAATTTCTTCTTTTTTAGCATTAAAATCTTTTTCTGATTTTTTTTCTAATGTGTTTAAAGTAGACTTATATTTTTTTTCAATACTTAAAACTTCATCGTATGCATCCATAAAAATACTAAGTTTTAGTACTTTATAAACTTAATTAACTCAGAGGTGAAGTCTAAATATAATAATCATTAAGGGATTTTTCTGAGTTCTTCTAAGATATATTTTGCTTTATTTTTTTTAGAGATATCTTCTTTCTCGTCAATAGATTTGTCTTTTGAAGAAATCTTTGCTTTTTTTTCTTGATTGTTTGGTTCTTCTTGAGAAGTATTAGAAAGAGTTGCACCCATAATTGAGAGTAATTTAGATTTGATTTGCTCTAAAAATTCTTCCGAGTGTTGAGTTGGTTTCCACTCAAAATTTAGTTTATCTTCTTGAAATCTAGGCACAATATGTAATGATTTATCTTTAGTTGACCAGAAAACATTTGTTCCATGTGCTTGAAGAGTTTCAAATAAAACTGATGAAAAGATTTTTGTGAAAATAGAGATATAACTTAATTCTGATTCATTGAGTTCACCATAGGAATTACCTGATTTATGCGATATTAAAATTTCTCCGAGTACTTTTGAAGACTGATTTAATTGGACCTCTATTTGGTCATCTCCATAAATTAGGTAATCATTAGTTTCATTCGAAGATTTTTCTTCAGCGAAATTATCTTGTTTTTCTTGAGAAGACTCTTCTTTAATTATTGTAATTTCATCATTGAAAATCTCAGGTGGTTTTCTCTCAATTTCAATTGAATCCCCTTTTTCTATATTAATTGTGTCTGGATCAGAATTAGGATTTGGTTTAGGTGTTGGATCATGTTCTTTTTTTTCAATATCTGAGAGAAGAGCATCTAGAGAATCATCTTTTGGATTTTTGTTGTTTTGTGATGATACTTCACTTATTTGAGCATAATCATTTTTTAATGTTTTTTCTTTAGGAGATAAAAGTGAAGATAGTTTATTATAGGCAATATCCACATCAATTCCCTTATCTTGAGAAAGAGGTGTGAGTATTGAATCATTAATATATCTAGGAACTACTAATGCTTTTAGTCCATCAATGATAATATTTGTACCATGTGCTTCCACTAGTTCAAAAAGAAGTGATGATAAATCTCTAAGAAGGGGAAAATCTTGATTCTCTTTAAATTGTACTTTTAGATATGGTGATGAAGAGGTATGCAAGACAATAGAGTAATTCTCATTTTCAAATAGTAGAGGATTCATTGTAAAACTATTTTGTTTGCTTTCTTCTACTTTAACAGAATCTATTACCTCATCTAATTGATCAATTGTCTGTTCTTCTTTTATTTCTTTTTTAATCTCAGTGGATTGTTTTACACTTTCTTGTGTTGAAGATAATGTTTCTTCTTTGTCTAAGGTAATTGGTTTTTCTAATGTGGAAAAAGCATTGTGTAAAAACTTATTTCTAAGTAACATAAGATGATCTACTACTTGAAATACTTTTTTTTTTGAGAGTGATTTTTGAGGATCCCTTATTACTTTATTAAGGTTTGAAGATTTTACTCTTAATTGATCTTTTATTTTATAGAGACAACTCTCCAAAAATTCAAAGTCCTCTAATGATGAAATAGATAATGTTGTAAGTAATGTTTCAATTATTTCAAAACGAACTTCTATTTTTGTTTTTTCAAATTCATTTTGACCAAAAACAACATCATATAATTTTTGCATACATAATTCTAGAGACTTCTATTTTAAAAATTTGTGTACTGTAATGAAGTGATTTCTCTTAACCTCAATTGTTACTACTTATTGTTGGACAAAAAGATAGATTTATAAAAATTCAATGATTCCCTTTAGTATAATGAATTTAGTAAAAAGAGTACTAGAATTTGAAAATACTATTGAAAAGAGATCTAATTTTAGTATATCTGGAAGAATACATAAATATTGGCCTACTGTATCTACAAAAGAAAAAAATAAAAGTGATGTTTATTATTATTCTAGTACTAATTTTCAAAATGATAGATTTTGGCCAAATACTAGAACAAAAAGTCAGTATGAAGAAGAGACTAGGGTATTTTATAAAGATGCAATGTAATTTTTCAAATTAAAAATATCAAAAAACATTTTTTGAATTATATATATATACACATACTAAAAAATAGAATATTTTAATTGTAAATAATCTACATTTCATCAAGAACTTCAATTCCTAAAATTGAGAGACAATCTTTGAGCATCTCACCTAAAAGATGAGCAAGATAGAGTCTAGCATGCTGTTGCTCAGGACTTTGAGCTTTTAAAATTGAGCTAGATTGGTAAAAATCATTGAATCCTTGAGATAGTTTTATTGCAAAGTGAGCAATAGAAGATATTTTGTATTTTTCTGATGCTTCTTTTAATATCTGAGGGTATTCTTTGAGTGTTTTTATAAGTTTTATTTCTTTTTCATTGAATTGAGTATAATCTACTTTTTTATTTAGATCAAGATCTATTTTCCTTTTAATTGATTGAATTCTCGCATAAGTGTATTGACAATAAGGACCTGTTTCTCCTTCAAATGAGAGAGCCTGTTCCATTGAAAAATTCATAGAGGACAGAGGGTTTTGTTTTAAAAAAGTAAATGAGAGAGCTCCAAAACCAATGATATTTGATCGATAAGATAATTCCTCTTCTTCTAAATTTTTTGTTAATTCTTTTGAGAGTAAATTCTCTTTTGATTTATTAACCATCTCATCATAAATAAAGTCAGCACCAATTGTATTCCCAAGCCTTGACGAGAATTTTTTACCTTCTTCATTATATACATATCCGTAAGCAAAATGATAATTTTTTGAAGCGTCTGCAATATCTAATTTCTCTAAAATATTGAAGAGAACTTTAAAGTGATATTCTTGTTCTTGACCTACAACGAAAATATATTTATCAGCATGAAAATCATTTTCTTTAACACTAGCTAAGTAAATATCTTGAGTCATATAAAGGGTAGTTTGATCTCCACGAAGAAGATATTTTTTTCCATAACCTTCTTTTTCTAAGTCAACATAGATTGCACCATCTTTTTCTTGTTTGAAACCATCAACATTATCTTCTAAGGCTTGAAGAACGATTTCTTTTCCTTGATCGAAAATTTCAGACTCAAAATACTGTTTATCAAAGTTTCCCAATTTATAATTCTTATAAGTTTTGTTGTATCCTCGATATACAAAATCAAGAAGCTTTTTCCATAACTCTCTAATTTCTTTGTTATTTGATTCCCATTGTACTAACATATCTTGAGCTTGCTTTTCATATTCTTTTTCAGGATATTTTTCACATGCTTTTTTGAATTCAACATAACAATGTGCTACAAATTCATCAGGTTTCATTCCAAGAGACTCAGGAGTTTCATGTGAAAAAAATTCTCTATACATAAGCATGGCATAACAAATGGAAATTCCTCTATCATTGTTTAAATTCGTTTTAACAACGTCATGCCCTACTTTAGTTAAAATATTTGCAAGAGATGAACCTAAAAGCATATTTCTTGTATGACCAATGTGAAGAGATTTATTTGTATTTGGAGATGGGTATTCAATTAAAATTTTTTGAGGAGAATCAACTTGAAATGATAGATAGTTATTAAATTCTTCAAAAACAGGTGCAATTTCTTGTTCTGCATTTAAGTAGAAATTAATAAATGGACCCATAGATACTACTTTTTCTAAAAAATTTGGCATGTTATTAGTTATTTTTTGAGAAATTTCTTTGGAAACTTCTACTGGATTTTTACCTAATTCTTTTGCAAGTAAAAAACAAGGAAGAGAAATATCTCCGTGAGATTCATGTTTTGGTTTTTCTAGTAATGTTTCTATATCAATTGTTACATTAAGTAAAGAAGATAGAAATAATGTTAATTCTTTATTCATAGAAAAAATAAGAAAAAAGATTTTATAAATTTGTTCCTGTAGAAAGTTGTTTTTCAAGAGGAGATAATGTCGCAAAAAATGGTTCTCTTAGTAAACTAATTTTGTATTGATTATCTGTTTGAGTAAAATTTCTTAAAGTTTTTTCAAAATCATCGGATTCATCTTTCAATTCAAAATATCCTCCTGATTTTAAATGATTATTAACTGCAATTTCCCAAGGATTTTTATTTTGAGAGGGATTATTTGCATAAGATAGAGGAATACTTAAGATATTATGAAACCTAAAGTCAAACTCATTATTTATAAAAGATTGAGCTAAACTACCCATATATAATGATTCATCTTTTGGAGTGATACTCCTATTAAGATTAGTATTAACCACTACTATTTTCAAATAATTTTCTAAATTATCTCGATTTTCAATTATTTGTTCAACTGAAATTTCTTTTCCAAATTCTGCAGGTATAAATGAGTATTCACCTATTGAAAAGACAGGTATTACAATCTCTGAATCAGAGATGGTAAGAAATCCACTTTTTTCAACTCTTAACTGGTTATCCACATAATAAAAGATTTAAATTTACTATATAAAAGTAACTATTGTTAAATTATTCACATTTAGAGTGTTTTACAATAGGCTTCTAGTTCTTTTACATCATTTGAATTATTGAGAACTTTTCTAAATTCTGCACCACCTTGCGTATTTTTTGTCATATACATTAAATTATGTTTTATTTGAGAAATGGATAAGTTATCATCTATGACATATTGCAGAAAATCTAAAAGCTGTGGTTTGATATCTTTTAATTCTCTTCCTTGTTTATTTCTTTTATAATCTTGAGTGAGTTCTTTGAAAATATATGGATCTTCTAAAGCTGCACGACCTACAAGTGCAGACTGGCATCCTGTTATAGCTAGGATGGACTTGAGACTTTCAGAATCTTTAATATCTCCATTGGCAATAATTTCAACATCTGGATTTTCTTTTACAACTCTTGCTATTTCTTCATGTGTTGCTGGTCTATGATACCCATCTCTTAAACATCTTCCATGAATGTATATTTTTTTAATTCCTGCTTGTTTTATTCTTTTAACATTTTCATAAATTGTAATACAATCACTCTCGTCTTTTCTTGTATCTGATCTAATTATACCAATTCTTATTTTAATTGAAGGTTTTAAGTTATATTTTGTACAAATTTCATATAGCTTCTTAGCAATAGATTCAACCTTATCTGGATTTCCAACAATTCCACCACCCATCTCTTTTGAGCACATAGAAGATTGAGGACATCCCATATTATAGTTAATTTCAAATACATCTGGATTAACTTCAAGCGTTTTTTTAATTCCTGCTTCTAAGTTTTCAATATCATCGCAAATTAGCTGAACAATTGTATTGTGAGACATATTTGCTGGAATTTTAAGTTTTCTGAGTTGGAATTCATCGTCCTCTAAGATTTTTTCAACTCTAGTCATTTCAGTAAATACAAAATCTGCTCCCGCATTTGCTACAATTCTTCGATAAGAGACATTTCCTAATTTATTAATAGGCGGGAAATAAAGTGTTGGTTTCATAGAAAAAAGAAATAAAATTGTATTTAAAAATAATTAGATAAAAATAAAATTATTGTAAATCTTCAAACTTAATTTTTCCTCTAACTAAATTTCTAATTATTTGAGATACTTCTTCGACTTTTACTCTAACTTGATTAGTTGAATCTCTATCTCTAATTGTTAAAGTTCCTTGATTTTCTCCTTCTTCAATTGTTTCGTAATCAATTGTAATTGCATATGGAGTTCCAATTTCATCTTGCCTAGCATATCTTTTTCCAACAGATCCTGATTCGTCATAAAATGCTTGGATATCTTCTTCAATTAATTCATCGTAAATTTCTTTTGCTTTAGGTCCAATAGGATCTTTTTTCACAAGTGGTAGAACTGCAACTTTGTATGGTGAAAAGATAGAAGGTAAGTTCAAAAGAGTATTTTTTCTCTCTTCAGAATATTCAACTTTTTGGTCTAATAAAGTAAAAATGTTTCTTCCTAATCCAAAACTTAACTCTAATACATGCGGTACAAATTTTTCTCTTGTTTCTTCATCAAGAATTTCCATTGATTGCTTAGATATTTCTTGATGTCCTTTGAGATCATGATCTGTCCTATAGTGAATTCCTCCTACTTCTGTCCATGAATTAGTTGAATTCATTTTTACTTCAATATCAAAGTGATATTTATTGTAGAATGCTTTTTCATCATCATTTAATTCTAATAATTTAAAATTTTCTTGAGGTACTTTCATGACATCAAAATAAAATTGTTGGACTTTTACCATATGAAATACATAAAACTTTGGCAACCCTTGTTCTACTAAATCTTTTGCTTTCATGAATATTGGATCTACTGCTCTTTTATCTTTGAGCATAACTTTCAATTCATAATCTTCTACTTGATCAAATTCATCATGCTCAGTAATCTTATTTGGATTAAAAAAAATTTGTAATTCTGCTTGTTCAACTTCCCTTGTTCTTAAAAGCATATTTCTAGGCGCAATTTCATTTCTAAATACTCTACCAATTAATGCTAAACCTAGAGGTAACTTTTTTCTTTGAAGCTCAAATTGTGCTTTAAAATTTACGTATGGGGATTGTGCTGTTTCTGGTCTTAAATATGCTTTAGTTCCTTTTTTTGGACCCATATCTACATTAAACATCATGTTTAAATTTTCAACTTTAACTTTTGAATAATCTTGGTCTTCTCCTAGTAATTTATTTTCGATAATAAGTTTTTCTTGTTCTTCATTAGATAATTCTTCTGCTCTTGTTTCTAATTTCTCTTCAATTAAGTGGTCAGCTCTAAATGTTTGATCAGAACCTTCGATTACAACAATAGGGTCAAAAAAATTCTCTAAGTGTCCTGATGCTTTGAATACATTCTCGTGCATAATAACTCCTGTATCAATTTCTACAAAATTTTTGTTAAGTTTTAAGAAATATTTTTTCCATACATTCTCAAAAGATCTTTTTAATAAAGTTCCTGTGTGACCATAATCATATACTCCTGACAACCCACCATAAATTTCTGAAGATTGGTAAACGAAACCTTTTTTCTTACAAAATGTAGATAAGTCTTCCATATTCATTTTTGACATAGAAAAAATGAGAGATTAGAATTTATAAATATTTAGAATTTTAAAAAGTCAAAAATTCCTTTTTTTGCAGGAGTATCGTTTTGTTCTGGTAAGATTAATTCTGGAACTACTGAGATTATTTTTTCTTCTAAGTCTAAGCCAGAACTATTTGATTGAGAATGTGAAAATCTCGCAGGAATAATTCTTTGCAAATGCTGAGGACTAATGATAGATCTTGCTCTAGTGTATACTTCTTCATCTTGTATTAAAATAACTGATCTAGGATTTTTTTTAAAATCAGAAATTACACCATTTCTTTCATATTTATTAAATTGTAAATAATTAGTTGGATAATGAGCAACATAATCAAAAGTTGAAACATTTCCAATCCTTTGATTAATATCTTCATAATATTGGTCATCTCCAATACTTGTAATAGTTATTTTATTCATAATAATAGTAATTCATCATTATTTATAAATACTAGTTTTTATTGTCACCCTATGTCTAGACAAAGAGAATACTATTTCTCTACATTAATATAATAACCAAGAATAGGAGCTTTCATTAATGTTCCTTTAGCTGTTACTTGATCCCCTTCTGCAGGGAGAGTTTCAGATGCAACACCAATAGAATCTCCGTTAGAATCAATTAATGTATATCCTGAAAGACTACCTATTTTGATAGAACTTTCTACTGTTCCTGATACAGATACTATCTCTCCAAGATATTTGTCTTGTTTTACTTCCTCAATACTTTGAGAACACCCAGAGAGTAGAGCTACTACTACAAATAAAAGTAATAATTTTTTTATCATGTAATAACTATAACAATTAAAAATATATAAAGGTAGGTTTTGAATTAAAAATTTGCTAAAAATAGTAAAATTTTGCTTTACAAATTTTGTAGATGACCGGGGTGGGATTCGAACCCACGAATCTATATAGAACAAGATCTTAAGTCTTGCGCCTTTGACCAGACTGGGCGACCCGGTCATTAGAATATATGACTGCCCAGTCCTTCTTATTAAAAATGAAAGACTATCGCTTTATAAAGTTTTTTACGTTATTTTATTTTATGAACACTATCAAAGAAGAAGATATTACTATTACTCACTACGGAGATTTAATCTCAAAAGAGCTAAAAGTATTTTATAACCCTGTTATGAAGCTAAATCGTGATATGTCTCTTCTTTTAATTAAATCCTATTTTGATAAACCAATTACTTTTTGTGATCCTATGATTGCAAGCGGTATTCGAGAAATAAGATTTTTAAAAACAATTCCTGAGATGTTTGAATCAATGACTGTAGGAGATATCTCCAAAGATGCACTTGAAGATGCTAAGAAAAATTTTAAGAATAATTCTATATCCGAAGATAAAGTTACTTTTTTACATCAAAATGCAATAAATACCATAGCATCTCAGTTTTATCATTTTATTGAAGTTGACCCTTTTGGATCTCCAGTTCCATTTTTAGATATTGCACTTCAGAGAATAAAGCATAATGGTATTTTATCTGTTACTGCAACAGATACTGCAGCTCTTTGTGGGACATATCCTAAAAAAACACTTAGGCGTTATGGAATTCATGTTAAATTTCTTCACTGTTATGAAGAATTAGGACTTAGAAATCTTATTTCGTATGCACAAAAAGAAGCTGCTAAACATGACAAACAACTCAAAGTGGTGCTTAGTTATTCTTCTGATCATTATTACAAAGTATTTTTTAAAGTTCTCGATGGAGCTCAAAAAGCACTTGAAGATGTTAAAAATTTAAAATATTATACTTGTGATCCAAAAACTCAACATATCGAATTTTCAGAATTTAGATTATCAAAAGATTATTTAGGTCCAATATACACGGGCGAGTTGTGCGACAAGGGACTGGTGGAGAAGATGATTGATAATTTGAATTTACTTGAAGATAAAAAGAAAGTTGAAAAATTACTTACTTTAATTTTAGAAGAAATTGATGTATTTGGATATTTTAATACTCACAAACTTCAGAAATCATTTAAAATTGGATCTAATTTAAAATTTTCAGAAATTATGGAAAAACTAGAAGAAAAAGGATTTAAAGTATCAAAACCTCATAACAATAGACTTGGAATTAAATCAAATTGTTCTTATCAAGATATTGTTGAAATATTAGAAAATAATTAAAGTAATTTATCTTTTATCATATCCAAAAATCAACTTAGTTGATTTTTTAGAATTTCTTGTCTAAATTTTGCAGTTGTGTCTTCTGGTTTGTATTTAATTGGAACTTTTTTAATTGACTTTACTCCATTAATTTCTTTTTGTAGTGTATAATTACCTATTTCTTCATTGAAGAGAATTTCTGTTTTCATAGAAAAATAAGTTTATTAATTATTATAAAAGTATTGCTAAGAAAAAGTTATAGAAGTATTTGTTATTACCATAGAAGATACTACAAAATAAATAAGATAAACACTTGTTGCAATGTAAATATGTCTTATTACTTTTTTTCCACCAAGTACATTATTTTTTTTAATATGAGAAATGAAAAAAAAACCTATTATAATCATAATAAATCCTATAAACCAAACTAAAAAATAGATTAACCATATAGGAAATTGTGTTAAATCAAGTTCTTCTTGTTCTAAAGAGACTCCTTCATCTTTTGTTTCTTCTGTTTTAATACTATTTTCAATAATATCTTCATCTAGATTGTAAATTTCTTTGTCTGAATCATCTTTTTTTTCTATAGTATACTTATAATTTCTTTTTTTTGGCTTTGAAAAAGAATCAAAAATGGATTTAGAATCCTTTATTGGCCTCCCGTTTTTATCATATTTTACCATATTTTTTATTTGTTAATTTGATATTTGTACTAGGTACAAATCTAAAATATGTTTAACATACCAAACACTACATTTTGTTAAGTTCTTGTATATATTAAAATAAAATAACTAAGCATTCTTAGCATAATTTTCAGTTTATATCTGAAAATTACATATACTGATTCATGCTTAAGCCCTCTTTTGGATCTTTCTTAGGAGTTTTCATTTCTTTTTCAATATTTTCGTATTGTGTTTTTAAATCAACATTAACTGAAGGTTTTACAGCATCCATAGCTTTTACAAAATGTTCTTCCTCTAATTCTGCTACATTGATATCTTCTCTAAGTGCAATGAGTCCTGCTTCACGAACAAGAGCTTCAATGTCTGCTCCCACATATCCTTCTAAACGTGTTGAGAGAGATTTTATGAGTTTTTCTTTATCTTTTCCTGGTGATTTACTTAGATGAATTTTAAGAATAGACTTTATTGCTTCTTCATCTGGAATATCAACTAATACTAATTTATCAAATCTACCTGGTCTTAGTAATGCTGGATCAATGAAGAGAGGCCTATTTGTTGCTGCAATTACTTTTACATTAATTAAATCTTCTAATCCATCCATTTCAGTTAAAATTTGATTTACAATTGTGTCTGTTGACTTCGATTGGTTACCTCCAAGCCTTGTTGCTGCAATTGCATCAAATTCATCAAAAAATAAAATTGATGGTGAATTTTGACGAGCTTTTTCAAAGAGTTTTCTAATCATTTTCTCTGATTCTCCTACATATTTATTAATAATCTCAGGTCCTTTTACGTAAATGAAATTACTTGAAGTCTCAGTTGCTACCGCTTTTGCTAAAAGAGTTTTACCAGTTCCAGGTGGGCCATATAATAAAATTCCTTTTGGTGCTGAAATTCCCATTCTCTCAAAAGCCCCCGGATTTTTAAGTGGCCATTCTACCATTTCTTGAAGTTGCTGTTTAATTGGAAGGAGACCACCAATTGAATCCCATTTAACATTTGGAACTTCTACTAAAAATTCTCTCATAGCTGAGGGTCTTACTACTTTGAGAGCTTCTGTGAAATCATCAGGCGTAATTTCGAGTTTTTGTAGGATTTCTTGAGAAATTTCTTTATCTTGATCTAAATCCATATCCGGGAAGTTTCTTCTCAGAACATTAAATGCTGCTTCTTTTACTAAAGCTGAGAGATCAGCCCCCACAAATCCATGAGTTACTTCTGATACCTTTTCTAGAGTTTTATCTGATGCTTTTCTTCTTGCTTTTTCTACTACTTCCTCTGGGAGCGATTGGAGAGCTTTGAGAGGAGACTTGGCAAACTGAGCTTTAATTGACTCAATATCGATTGCTTTTTCTACTTCACCTTCATATTTTTTTATGAAAGCTTTAAGAGATGATTCATATGCTTTAAATTGTTTTGGAAGTTCTAAAGGCATACCTCTTGTATGGATTTTTAGAATATCTAATCTATCTTCTGCTTTTGGAACTCCTATTTCTAATTCTCTGTCAAATCTTCCAGGTCTTCTTAGAGCTTCATCTAATGCATCAGGCCTGTTTGTTGCTGCAATTACAATCATTTTAGATGATTTATTAATACCATCCATCAATGTTAGAAGTTGTGCTACAATTCTTTTTTCTGTTTCTCCTTGAACTTCTTCTCTTTTTGCAGCAATTGCATCAATTTCATCAATAAAAATTACTGATGGTGAATCTTTTTGTGCTTTTTCAAAGAGTTCTCTTAGTTTTTTCTCAGATTCCCCATAGAATTTATTTACAATTTCTGGTGCTGAGATTGAAAAAAAATTAGCCTCTGATTCATTTGCAATTGCCTTGGCTAGAAGTGTTTTTCCAGTCCCTGGTGGTCCGTAGAGTAAAATTCCATTTGGAGGATCAATACCTAGACGTGCAAAAAGTTCTGGATGTTTTAGAGGAAGTTCTACGAGTTCTCTAATTTTTGTAAGCTGAGATCTAAGACCTCCAATATCTTCATAATTTACACCTGCTGCTGATTGTTCGTCAGTTTCTGAGCTAATTTCAATTGTTGTTT
>JAYYJK010000013.1:0-12105 GCA_036146255.1 Nanobdellota archaeon | reverse complement strand
CATGTAATTTAGAAATCTCTTTTTCATCAGAGGGATGATAAGATCTAATTTTCATAATTATAGTACTAAAAAATAAGTATTTAAACTTTTCTTAAAGAGAATTTCTTCAACTTTGTTGAAATTACTCAAGAGGAAATCTTAAGATTCCACCAACTCCAGTTAAACCTTTATATTGAACTCCTTCAGGAGTTTTATCAGTTACTAGATGAAACGTGGCTCCTGAGGCTTCTTGGAGTTCTGAGAGTTCTTCTATTTGGGCATCAGTGAATAGAGAATCAATTACAATTAAATCATTTACTGCAGACATTTCTAAAGCTTGTTTTGTTTGCTCATATCCATATACACCAAAAGATGGTGTTTTTGAGAGTGCTTCAAAGAAATTTGAGATGATTTTTTTCTCTTCCATTACTTCTGTTTCTTGTAATAAATCTTCTGATTGATCTAATAATTCTTTAATTCCAAATGCATTGGTATAAGTAATATCTTTCATTCCTAAAACTTTTTGCTTAATTTCTTGATTTAGATATGAACCATCAAAGAAGTTTTGTTTAGTTGTTCCTGGACCACCAATAATAATTCCTTTTAATTCTTTCATATAAGTAAATTCCTGAATACAAACATCTGCTACTCTTTTATAGAATTCAACTGCAGCATCACGTCTAATCCTCTCAAACCTCTGAGCTGACTGACCTCCAGTTTTAAATTTTCCTGGAACTGTTGAGTTCATATTTTTTAGAATTTTAATTGTAGAACCAACTAAAAGTGCAATTGTTGCCTCCGATTTGTCAATTGCAACTAGGGCATAAGTTGTTTCATTTGATGCTATTTCTTCTAGAGCTTCAGTGATAAATTTTTGATCACATCTATATAATTTTAAATTCACAGGTTCTGGTGGCTCAGCCCAAAATACTTGATAATCTTGTTGGTTATCTCTCTCAGAGACATTACCTGAGAAAATAGCTAAACCATTTGGAGGTGTTGTTCCAATTGTTTTTAGAGTTCTAATCATTCTCTCTAAAGCATTAATTACTGATTTCCCTGTGTTTTTATCTTTAATATTTGTTGCAGTTCCTTGTTCTTGTGAGAGTGTTTGAATAATTTTTGTTAAATCAAATCCTGGAGGTACATATACTGATACTAGTTCTGTATGTCTTGCCCTATATGACTGTAGTTGTTTGATTAATTTTTTTAATTTAAGTCTTTGATTTAAGTTAATTGCCATTGTCTAAAAATAATATCTAAATGATATTTCTATAGTAAAATTAATAGATGTCTCTTTATAAAGATAAGGACTTAGTAATCATAAAATACAAATGTTTCAATTACTGGATATTTGTTCTTTCTAAAGATTGTAAAATTTTCTTCATCTAATTCTAGAACAAAGATAAATTTAGACTCATTGCTTAAATAAAAAGGAGAGATGTTAAAATTTTTATCAGTTTTTAGTTGAAATTCTATTGAATTTACTCTAATTTTCCAAGTATCCCAAAATTTCTGTTTGATAAAACCTTCAAAAGATTTGTTAAGGAAATTTGGTTGTTTTTGTAATATTTGTACAATATTTGTAGTTTCTAGTGGATTTGTTTTCATATATACATAATTTTTATCATAATCCCTACCTGAGAGATAATATATTCCTTCTTTTTCTTTAAAGTGACCATAGTTTTCTTCACCAATTATTTCGTAGGGTAATTGTTCTGAAGGCATGTGATGCATTTTTCTTAAGAAAATATTTCTATATCCACCATTTCTAGCACCCCATTCAATGAAACCTATTTTTGAATTTTTTTTATCATATTTATATTCTAAATGTACTAAACCTCTATATGAAATTGATTTTAATTTCTCTGAAACTTTTAGAAGATACTCTTTAACTAATTTTGGTAACTTGTTAATATCTAAAGTATATTGAACGGGAAGAAAATGCATATAATTCTCATGAATTGAGAGACCATATTTTTCAATATAATCTTTTGAGAGCTTTTTCATAATTTCTGAGAAGGTCATCTCTCTTGTATAACAGAGAAGAAAGGGTTTTTCAGAATCAAAAAAGAAATCGAGAGCATACAAATTTCCAGTCATGTACTCTTCAATTATATATTCATATTTTTGAGTGCATTTTTCTACCGCTTTCTCATAAGAATCTTTTGATGTGACTTTAAAATTTAAAACTGAAGCAACCGCATTTGTTGGTTTTAATATAAACATATCTCCAAATCTTTTCTGAAGAGTTTCATAAGGTGTCTTTAGAAGTTCACTATAGTTTAATGTTTGAGAATCTTTATCTGAGATACCATCTAAAAACTTATTCATTTTAGCTTTTTGAGTAAAAAGTTCTGGATCTACTTCGCTTCCAAAGATTTTATTATAGGTATAAATTGAAAATTTAGATAGATCTTCTCCAACACTATGAGGTAGAATCATATATTTTTTTGAAAATTTATCAATTGCTGTATCAATATTTGCATAAATATCTTGATTATTTTTACAAGGTATTACTTGAATTCTTTTTTGATTTTCTAGTATAGGACTCTCAATAGTATTATGAGTTAAAATAATAATTTTATTGTAACTTGTTCTATAGAGAACTTTTAACTGTTTTTCATCAAGTGATGCTCTTATGTGAAGAAGTAATTTTTTCATCTTAATTTATGTAAAAATAAGTTTTTTTGTAATAATATGAATCATATTTTGTTTATAAACTTTTATTGTACTTATTCTCTAATACAATCAGAGAAGTTTTTAGTACATTTCAATGATTTTTCATTTATTTTGTAATAGTTAAAATCTTTAAAGTGACTTTTTCCATGAAAAACATAATGAAAGTCAAATAATAAGCCTTTAGTATAACCTGGAATAATTGTTTTTGCAATTTTTGGTATTTTGTTATTTTTATCTAAAAACTTGTTTGCATGATCAATTAAATTTGTAGTACATGAGTTAAAAATAGGATGGTAAAACTCTGGTTGTTTTTGTAGATTTTTTGCTCTTGTGATCATATCTAAAAATAAATTCTCAATGAATTTTTTATCAGCTTGAATTGGAAAAAGATATACTGGATCATGTCTCATATGAGTTCTGAGTTTGATGACATCTTCTTCTGTTGCAATAACATAAAATAATTCATAATAACGTAAAAATGTTTTAGGCAAAAAGTAATCTTCTCCTTTTACTTTTCTTACCTCAACTGATAGGACTATTCTTTTATTATTTTTTAGTGTAAATGAGAGCAGAGGATGTGCTATTCTTTCTTTAAACATAAATGGTTCTAAGATATAATCTAATTTCTCAATATCTTCTAATTTGAATTTGTAGTGTTTGTAACCTTCAATATAATCATATTCATCTTTTCCATATTTGAAATTTCTAACATTTTTTATTTCAATTTGATTATCTTTAACTTTAATTTCAGGAAATACTTTTAGATCATCTCTCCAGTTTTTATTATTTGTTGCTTTTTTAGATAATATATATAGTATTGAAAATAGTATAAATGGTAAAAAGAAAAAGATTATTTCTTGTAACATAAAATGGTTATTCTTATTTCTAACTTAAAGATATGTTAGTACTTTGAAGAGTTATCCATAAGCCTCGTATTTTTTTAGACCTTGTTTCCACAATATATTAATGATAATATTGAGGACTACTATAATTCCTATTAAAATAAGGAATAATTCTAATATATCAATGTTACTTTTTCCCATGATTATTGGAATTAAAACATATCCCAAAATAAATGCTGGAAAAATATAAAATAATTTATAATTTGAAAATGAAGTAAAAAAAGGTGCTGGATATTGAATAAATAAAGAATTTGATCTAAAAAATAATGTAATTAATGTTTTTTCTACATCTATGAGATAAAATGCAAAGACATAAACGAAATTGAAGAAGAAAAAATATAGTATTGTAATTAATAGTGATAATATCAATAGTAGAAATAAAGTATAATATGAAATATCTAAGTATATCATTAATCCAATAATTACTGGAATGTTAATTATGACATAAGTAAAAGATGAAGGACTTAGATCTGTAAAATAATATTTAAATATGGTCCCTTTGGGCCTAAATAATAAATTATTAATACTACCTTTTTTTATCATATCTGAGAGAAAGTCACTTTTCCATGCAAATACTCCTGCCAGAGTTCTCAAAGTATCTTCTAGCATTACAAATAAGAATATGTACAATGGAGCCCAGTTAAGAATTTCTGAGAATGAATAACTTATTACATATACAAATAAAAAATATCCTGGGATGAAAAATAACTGCTCAAAGAAAGCTGAGTAAAAACTTGCTTTATATTCAGTTAGCCTTTTCCACATAATTGTTATGTTAGTTATAATAAAAATTAGATAATAATTCATTTTTATCCAAATGCCTCGTATTTTTTTAGACCTTGTTTCCACATGATATAAATTCCAAAAACCATAACAATAAATGATGGGAAAACTATCTTTGAAATTATATCAAAGTATTGTGAATTTCCTCTTAAGAATTCAACTAAGATAAATGATGTTGATGCAGTTGGAAGTATGTATATCAAAGTTGCAAATGAATACCTTTCAAATGCTTTTGGTGTAAATTCTTTTATTCTATTATTTAATTGTCTTGGAATATTAAGGAATAAAGAGTTTTCTTTCATAAAAAAAGCAGTTGACATAAACAATGAAAAAAATAATGAAGTGTATACTATTGAAAATAAAAAATAAAATAGGAATAGAAATGATAAGTTATAATATAATAAAATTAGAATAAAATTTATTATTATAAAAATAACTAATGTAACAAGGATCATCCCCCTAAATTGAGTTGAAAAATAAAAAAAAGAATTTACTGGCTTGCATAAGATACTATTGAAATCTCCTTTTAATAAAACTCTCTGTAAAAATTTTAAAGTAAAAATTCCTTGAAACTTTCCGAGTAATAAACCCATTGATAAATACAGAGAAAAGTCAATTATTGTCCACCCAAGAATTTCTTCAAGTAATGGACTAATTGCAGAATAAAATATCATAATAACTGAGAAATATATAATATTTGTAATAATTGCACTCCATAGATTAATTTTATATTCTGTATTTTCTTTAAGTGCTATTTGAACTTTAGTCAAAAAGATATAAACATGTTTACTAAAAGTATTCCTTTGGATAAAATCTTCTCCCATTTTATCCAAATGCCTCATATTTTTTTAGACCATAGTGCCATAGCACTACAATTGAAGATAGCAAAGTTAAGAATACTAATAATGCATAAGGTAGATAATGAAGATATAAATTAAATCTATTATTTGCTACTTCAATAATAAAATAAGAGGAAATTGCAGCTGGGAAAAGTAATAATATATTTCCTAATTTCATGTTTTCAAATATCCTTGGAGTGAAATCATATAATATACCTTCAATAGTGTGGAGAAAATGTCCAAAATCATTTCTTTTCATAAAAAAGAACATTGAGTTGATAAAAGTAAAAAATGTAACAAAATATATCAATCCAATAATGAGTAGAATATGTACTAATATCAAATTATTATATTCTTGAGTTAGAAAAATTACTATAATTATCCCATATAAAAAAATATTAGAAATTTGATTTGCAAAAGATACATTAATCCATTTTGATGAAGTTAAAAAGTAAACATTAAATGGTTTTGTTCTATAAATGTTTAACTCCCCAGATAGTAATGTATTATTAAATTGTCTTAATGTATGCATCCACATTAATTTCCATAACATTAACGTAATACCATAAAATAAAAAAAAGTCATATAAATCCCATATAAAAATTCCAGGCAATGTTCTCATTAAAATCATATATGTCAACATCATAACTCCAAAAGTTACAACATCTAATAAAATCATTAAATATGAGTTAGTTTTATATTCTTTTATTGTTTTTAAACCTAATAAAGATTGTTCTATGATATAATCTAAATATTTCTTTATACTATTCCTTTTTACAAACTCTTCTTTCATAAATGAATCATTTATCCTCCGAAACTCTCTAATTTATTAAATCCTTTTTTGTATAGATATCTCATAAGTAAGATTAGCAGTACAATCCAAAACGTGAAGATTCCCATTGCTCTAAATGCTTCTGCTACACTTAACTTTCCTAGATAAAGAGATGCAAAGGTGAATTCTAAATACAAAAATGGTGTAAATGCTAAAAATGATTGCATCCATACAGGAAATAGTGTTAATGGTAATACTCTTCCTGATAAAATCCAAAGAATTTGTTCAATGGATGCCTTAATTCCCCAAATTTCTACAAACCAAAAAGATAAACCTCCAATAATTACGTAGAGTACAATGTCAAAAATTAACATTAAAAAGAGGTAAATAATAAAAATTCCCCAAATTGAACCTGTAGGTGTTGGTAGATCAAAGAGATATGTCATTACAACAAGTAAAACCGTAAATACAAAGAGATTTACAACCTTTGCACCAATTCCATCTGCTAGAAGAGATTTTACAAAATTTACTGGTCTACATAAGAAAATAGAGATATCTCCGGACTTAATTGTTTGAGAAATTCTATCAGCGATCTCAGAAGATCTTGCAGTATTAAGTAGTAAACCAATTATTAGATATACCATCATTTCTTGAAAAGTAAAACCTCCAATTGTGTATTCACTTAAGGTTGCTACTGCTGCTGTTCCTTCAGCTACTGCAGTTTCCCATCTTACTTGATAAATATAAGACCAAATATAATAAAAAAACACTCCCATAAATGCTGGAGTTACTAGTGCTCCAATAATGTATGATTTATATTCAATTGATGTCTTAAATCCTAGTTTAAAATATTCTAAATACTTTCCCATCGTTTCTTGTCTCTATTCTCCTTTTTTCTCCTGTGCACTATTTTTGTACATATCAGCAATTACATGTTCTAAATTTGGTTCCTGAATTGAGAGATCATGAATTTCAACGGATTTTACTACATCAGTCAAAAATTTACCTAATGATTTATTCATTGGAAATTCAAAAATAATTGATTTAGGTACATCTGATTTTCTATTTGGAATGGTTTCCTTTAGTTTTTTCCAAGTATCTTTATTTTCAATTTTTTTGTAATGAATTGTTACATCTTTTGAATTTGCATAAGTTTCTTTAAATTTTTTAACTGATCCTTCGTAGGCAAGAGTTCCTTTATCAATTACTACAATTCTTTGACAAAGTTCTTCAATATCATCCATGTCGTGAGTTGTAATCATAATAGTTACTTCTTCTTCTTTATTGATTTTTTTTAAAAAACTTCTAATAGCAATTTTTGCTTGAGCATCAAGACCAATTGTAGGTTCATCTAAAAATACAATTTTTGGTTTATGTAGAAATGAAGCTGCAAGCTCACATCTCATTTTCTCCCCCAGAGATAACATTCTATAAGGTGTCTCAAAAAATGGTTCAATACCTAACATCTCAACTAAGTACTTTACTCTTTGTTGATAAAAATCTTCAGATAAGCCATAAATTGCTTTGAATAACCTAAAGGAATCTCTTACTGGAATATCATATGCTAAAATTGACCTTTGTCCAAATACAACACCAATGTTTTGAGTATATTCATTTCTATTTTCAATAGGATTTAAATTTCCCATTACTTTAATATCTCCTGAAGTTGGATGTAAAATACCTGTGAGCATTTTAATTGTTGTTGATTTACCAGCTCCATTTGGTCCTAGATACCCTAAGATTTCTCCTTTTTTAACTTCTAAATTAATTCCCGTTACTGCTTTTTTAATTTCCCATTCTCTGTAAAACCAAGATAGTCTTTTCTTCATTTTGGAGAGATTTTTATCTTTTTTAGGAACTTTAAATTCTTTTTTTAGATTTTTTACTTCAATGATATTTTTTGACATTTTTATTTATAAAAGATTAAGATTGTTGTTGTTTAAAATAATTTGTATTTTATTTTCGAGTTTTTTATGCAATCTATTAATAACACCAAATTATTATAAATTAAAAAAATTAAATATTTTATAGATGTCACAATATTTCAGAGAACTTCTCAAAGAGTATCATAGTAGTGCTAGAGAGTTTACTCTAAAAAAATCTAAAAAAAATCAAGAAAAATATATTGCACTTACCCTTACATTATCACAATATTATTATGAACACAATGAAATGGATAAGGCAAAACATCATTTACATGAACTCTTACTTTTAGATGAAGATATAGAAAACGTTAATCTTTATTTAGGACTTATTTCACTATATGAATCAAATAATACTAAAGCAATAAAGTATCTAGAAGAGGAAGTTGAACTATTCCCTAAAAATGATTATGCACAAGATTTACTTGAAAAAGTATCTCTTAGTAGTTCATTTCCTTGGCTCTCAATTGTACTGGGTCTTCTTTTATTAGGTGCCATGTTTTTTTTAGGAGGATCTCTTAATTTAACTTCATTATTTACTTGGGGACTCCATACAAATTCCCCATCTCTTCTTCAAGGAGTTAGCTCAATTTTTATTCATACATCATGGAGTCACCTGATATCAAATCTTTTAATTTTACTTCTTTTTGGTCATCTTTTAGAAAAGTATTTTGGACCAATGAAATATTTGAGTATCTTTTTATGTTCTGCAGTATTTGGAAATTTAGCACAAATAATATTATTTCCTGAAGTTCAAGGTTATGTTGTTGGAGCTTCTGCAGGTATGTTTGGAATTATGGGAGCTTTGCTTATTAGAAATCCAATTCTTGAGACAAAACTATTTGGAATCATAAAAGTACCTCTTATAGTTATTTTAGGAATTATTTTTTCACTATCAATTATTATTCCAACTTCATTATTTCAAAGTGCAGAAGTTGCCCATGTTTGCGGTCTTTTTATTGGAATATTTCTAGGAGGATTATTTTATAGAAAAAATATCTCCGTATTTTATAATTGGATTTTTGTAGCATTTGGACTTTTACTTTGGACTCTTGGTGCTAGAGAAATCCTACTTAATTCATCACTGATGTCTATTTTAATTTCAATACTAATTTCAGTTGTTGGACTTAGTCTTGCAATATTTGGATATTCACTTTTAGAGAAAACAATGCTTAAAAGAGGTGTTAGAGATGAATAAACAAATTGAATTGTTTGGAAGTATTGTAATTCTATTAAGTATTTTTTTTATATCTATGACCTCAGAGAGATCTATAGTTGATCAATGTCAAATTGAGTCATGTTATCTTGAACTTGCAAAAGAGAACAATAACTCTGAATTTTGCTCTTATGCACCTGAAGATTCAAAGTGTTATTATTTTTATGCTCTCTATTCTAAAAACTCGCAACTCTGTTTATTAGAATCAAACCCTAATACTTGTTTAATTTCTTATGCAATTAGTACTAACTCCAAGGAGATTTGTTTTGAGTTAGATGAAGACAACAAATTTGATTGTATCTTGACTTATGCAACATTACAACAAGATATTCAAACTTGTTCTTTACTTGAACAAAATTCATCATATTGCTATTATTCTTATGCAGTTTATGTCAATGATTCCAAACTCTGTTCGCTAACTGGAGAATATAGAAATGATTGTACTAGGTATTTTGAAAAATGAAAAAAAAGGTCCTTCTTAATGCTAAAACATTGAGAGAATTCTCAAATAAAACCTTTTCTTATTCCATAGAAGATGAGATTTTTTTAATTAAAGAAAAAAAACTTGATACGCTGAGCAAAAAAATACTTAGAAAGTATTTTACTTCTTATGATCAGATTAATTTATTTTCTAATAATAAAGTAAACTTTGTAGGATTTAAAGAAGAAGAATTACTTGAAATAATTGATTTTCAACAGCTCTCATTTATCTATTCAAAAGAAAACAAAGAATTCAATCATAATGAGAAATTCTTTGAAAAACAAAAAAAAATTCTTAACGAGAATAAATATTTTAGAAAATATAGAGAATTCGAATTATGTCAAAAATTAATAGGTAGATTCCCATACACATATATTATGTTTCCTAAAGAAGATTCTAAAAAAAGATTTGTACTTTATTTTTATATTCTAAATTCTTCAAGAAAAGAAGAATTTCTTTCACTGCTTAAAGAATTATCTTTTGATAACTATTACTATGACCTCATTGAAAATGAAAAACTATATTCTACAATTGCAGGATATGCTCTTGGTTTTTCTTATGATGAAAAAGAGAAATTAATTAGAAAAACACTTTACCCTGGTTTTGTTAATAAGTTTAATTCAAAGGACAATATTTTAGCAATAAAAAAATTTACTGGAATAAAAATAGAAGATAAAAAACAAATTTTTCCAAATTTTGGTATTGATATTTATAAAAATCACAATGAAATAAAAATATATGAAAAAAGATACCTTTTCAAAAAAAGATTATCTTCACAAGAATTAGATAAAATATTATATAATAAATATTGTGACAAAGTTGTTAAATATAAAGATACTAAAGAGTATACTTGTAAGTATGAATTTTACATTGAAGATTTTAATAAAGAAGAAATTAAGATATTATCTAAGTATAACCTTTATGAGAAAAACTGTAAAATTTTTTCTATTTATTTAGACAATGACCTAATTATTCACAGGGTATTGTACTATCATACTAGCTAACAATTTCCACTATCTGATTTTGGAACTCTATTATAGTGATTTGCATGATGTGCTACAGCACTTTGAGCAGGAACATCAACATTGTCTGTTCCATCTGCATCTCTTCTACCTTCTGGCAAATTTGTTACTGTTGTTGAGCTTCCAGATGTTTCACTGTTGTAGAGATTAGTATTTACGTACAATTTGTTTCTTGCTGCGTGATCGTCTTGTGGAGCATTACTTGTTTTATATCCGCTAGGATATGATTGATCAGCTTCATTTGTATTTGGAATGGTGAGTGTGTTTGCATGAGAAATCACATCACCTGCAAAAGCATCCACAGTTCCAAGAGATACTGCACTTCCAACTAGAGCAACTTTTGTAAATGCTTTGTCCATTACCTTAGCATCTTCTTTTGTCGCAAAGTCAATTAATGACTTTTTTATTGTTGGAAGCTTTTTTTTCATAGTTTAATTTCACAAGTTTGATTTATATATTTTTTTACTATAAATTAAGTAATAACTCATTTACTGTCTAAAACCTTCAAGTAAATTCTCAATTGCAGCTTTTGGATCTTGTGCTTTAACAACTCCTGAAGCAACTAATATTCCCTTTGCACCTAATTCTATTGCTTTTTTTACATCAATGTCATTTTTAACCCCAGCACCAACTAATAGAACTGGCTGATTAGATAAATTTAGTGAACCTCTCTCAATTGCATCTAATGACTCAGAAATTAATTCTGGCCTTGCAGTTGAAATAGAAATATCTCCACCTATAAGCTCTTTTGGCTCTACAGCAATCATATCCGGTTCAAATAAGGCAATCTCTTCAGCAGCATTTGCATCTCTTGCGCAAACACATGTTGTTACTCCTAATTCTTTAGCATAAGAAATAGTTTTTTTAATTTCTTCATTACCAAGAAAATGTTCACTATGAGAGATAATTGTTCCTTGAATTCCAATATTTTTGAGAATTTTTGGTATAGTATATCCAGTTTGAGATCCCGGATTTTTAGCATCCATATGCTGAGCATATGTTTGAATTTTATTGGAAATTGATTCTCTTAAATCAATTGTTGAAGGAGATAAGATAAGATCTACATTGAGTTGTTTTGCCCTCTCTTCTAAATCTCTACATGCGTGGACTAATTTTAAGAAATTTGACCCTGTTGATTCTTCATAATTTTTACAGTTAATAATTAATTTATAATTCATAGAAAAATTATTTTAAACATAAATATAAATATGTAGAACTACTAATTTAGAAAAAATATTTTTGTATTAAAAAATAAGAATTTATTTATTCTTCTGAAACATCATCTTCGGAAGAACTTCCTCCAAAGTCAACATCTTGAATGATGATGATATCTCCAAATGATTTGAAGAATTTTTGTGGAATTACTACTCCTTTAGCATCTTTTACTTTAGATGACAACAATGATCCCGGAACTGCTTTAATTTTCCAAGATTTGATTCTATTCTCTTCGATTAAGGCTTCTTCAACTTCACCAAAGAAGTATCCTGAATCTGTAAAAACTTTCATT
>JAYYJK010000012.1:0-4670 GCA_036146255.1 Nanobdellota archaeon | reverse complement strand
GTTTGGTTATTTAATTTTGCTAATTGCATAATTGTTCTTCTTTGTTCAAATCCATATTTGTCTGGAACATCTTGTGCTCCAAAATTTCCTTTTCCCCTTCCTGCTAAGTGAAGCTCTACATGTTTTACACCTCTTCTTACCATTGCTTGGAGTTCTGTTAATTGATTTGCTCCTGGTTGAGTTGTAGTACCAAATGATCCAAAACTCTCCCTAAACTCTTTTGGGTCATGCTGATCATTTGAAGAAGAAAAATTGTGTTCTGCCATAGTAATATAGTATATTGTGTGTTTTGAGATATTTAAAACTTTAGTAGTAATTTGAGAATAGAAAATGTATCTATGTAATTTTTTAGTTTATGTAAATGAGAAAAAATATGTTGTTTAAAAAATGAAAACACAGATTTACAATCTATGTTTTCGTTGATAATCCTAAGTACTGCTTAGGAGAATCATAGAAAGCCAGACTAAAGTCTGTGTTTTCTCTGATATTCTTCCCCTTCTTTTTTGAGATGGGAAGCAGCTTTGAATTCTTTTGAAACTTTTGAGACTCTTGAAACTCTCGCTAAAGCAGCTGTTCTTGCTAATTTTGTAAATCTGAACCACTTTAAGATTCCAAAAGCAGCAACTGTTGATGGAAGTAAAGCTAAACCTAAGGCAATTAATTCAAATGGAATTGTTGCTAAAACATCTAACCAATTGTGTGACATGAAATCTTTGAATCCATGTGATTTTTTCCATAATCTTACAAGGTCTGCAAAAAAGATTACAAATACTACAATATTTACCCAGAAGTAAATGTTGTTAACACTTGTTAAATCAACTCCTGCTTTTCCTGAAAGCCCTAAAATTTCTAGTATTAAGAAAATAGTTACTACAAATACTGCTACAAATACTAAGAAATCTAACAGTCTGTCAGCACTTGTTTTTTCCTCTATAAAATATTCATCCATTTTTTACACAGTAAACAATGCAAAGAACAAATAAAAAGCTTATTTGTGCCCTTGTATTTTAATTAGATTTAAACGAAAACTAATTTAATATTTCTTAACCACTAATAAGAGATTAAGACTTTTTCTAATAGTATCCTTCTTTAATTAACCAACTACATTGGAGCAGATCATCTTCTCCCTCATTGATTCTAGTAAATCCATTACCATCGCTTGCATATCCATAAATATTATAAGCAATCATCATACAATTATCTACTAAAAAATTATAATAATCTTCTGAAGTGTCATATGTTGTAATATTTCTCATTGAATAGAGGGTTATGTTTATATCTTCATTTCTAAAAATACTGTTAAAAAACAGATGTGAACTATAAGATACGTTTTTCCTATATGAAGGATCATTGTATCCATGAATAGTTGGGTTAATTAGAGTTAGGTAATTACAACATCCTTTAGATTCTGATTCGAAATTATAATATTGTCTTTCTATGTCAAATTCTGAGAGGGTTCTGTTAATAAATAGAATTTCATCAAATACTCCTGTGAAATTATTAGTTTGAGCACCCAAAGAAGGATAGGTGCTTGATCCAAAAGTAATTTCTCCACCATTTCCTTGAGAACTTGGTGCTGAACCAGTCACATTTGGAGATTTTTTCTTATTGAGGTATACATCAATTGCAGAACCATTTCTAGTTAGCACTAAATGATTATATCTATTAGGTACTACACTTACATTTTGAAAATAAAGTGTATTCCCGATATGATTGTCTGATAAAATAATACCACTTTGATTATATCCCAAACTTAGCTCTGTATCATAAGTCATAAGAGTTGCATTAGGTAGTTCTGGAAGAAACCAAAAAGAGATAGTAAAGTTATCTTGTAAAAAATCATCCCAAGTTGAGTTTAATGTTAAATTAAGATAATTTCCATTATTTAGATAAATTCCTCTTCCATGGATTGAATCCATATAATCTACAAATAATCTTTTCTTGTTTATATAAGATCTACCAATTTGTTCTTCTGAGAGTTTATCTGAGTAAAGTGCAATCTCATCAAAATTACCATTTGCAAATAAACCTGAATGGGAGGAATTAGCTCCAAAGATAATATTTTGATTAAAGGAGATATTTGTACATATATTTTGATTAAAGGAATATCTTCCTGAAGATACACCATTAATGAATACATTAATTGAACCATTTTCGGTATCAATATGTGAATAAATATGATTGTAAGAATTTGTGAGTTCTTCATCTGGGTAAATATCATACATCACATCCACTCCAACATTACACCTATAGTTTATTCTTATACCTGAGAGATCATCTAATAAAAGTATTTCAAATGCGTCTTCTGTTGCTGTTTGATATCCAGTACTCATAATTGATTGTAAACCCGATTTGTTTTCTAAATTAAACCATATTGAAGATGAAACATGTTTGAGGTAATCAAAATTACCTGTATTTTGAATTTCTAAATAATCTAATTGAGAATCATTTAAGTAAACACATGAAACCCAAGGACAACCACTTGCATTAGAAATTCCTGGAGATGAAATAATTGAATGATTATATGAAGATTCATCGTAGAGATTAGAATGATTTTCAAGACTGGTAATAAATAATGTGTCTCCAAAAAAGTCTAAAGTATTTCCAACTTGAGATGTATCATAGGGCAGAAGTAATTCTTCATCATAATCAAAAGAATAAAAAGCAAATACATCTTTATATGAACCATGAGTTATATTAAATAAATTTTTTAAATAACTACTACCAATAGAATATCTATAATTTCTATCAACATAAATATTTGTAAATTGATTTTGAAGAGTAATATTAAATAATTCCAAAGACCAATTTAAATTTGCAGCATATAATTCCACAGGACTAATTCTTGGCGTATCTGAACCAGTATTTGCAATAATGTGAAAAGAAGGATCAAGTAAATTATATGATTGAAAACTAGTAATTACTGTTTCATTAAATACCCATGATGATACATTATCAAATGAAGTGAAATTGAAACCAATTAATGCTTGAATATCAATTGTCATTGGATCTTCTTCGTACACAACAAGATCATATACATAAAATGAGGTATTCATAAAATAATTATCTTGAGTTTTTTCAATATACTCATCAGTTAAATTTTTTAATGTATATCCTTCCATTTCTGGAACTGGTGTTGAATCGAGAGTTCCTTCACTAATTAATTCTTTTACAAGTTCATTAAACATAGTATAATTTGTTTTATATAAGTCATATACAATTGGAGATACTGATTCATTAACTAAAATGTCCATTGCCTTGTAAGCTGATATATCAAAAAGATCAAGAAGATAAGTATCTTTAAAGTATATTACTTCTTCATTCATTGAATAAATCCTATATTCTTCTAAGTTATTTGCTGAAGAAAAAGTATCTTTTTCAAATTGTAATTCTGCATAAAAAAAGATCAGTATTACTAAAAATAAGGAAAAAAATGAAAATGCATATCCTCGTTTATTATTTTTTATTGCCATAATATTATTTGAAATGTATAAGGGCCAATTATTTGACTCCTATTTGTAAATGCTATTACCTCCCTACTCATAGCATAACTCACTTTAGATTCCTCATAAGAAACTCTAATTACTGGGGAAGAATAAAGAGAATATGAATTTGTCGTATTAATTAATGAGATATTCATAAAATATTGATTTCCTTCAGTATTTTCAAAATAAATTCTAGTAACATTTCTTGCTAGTTCTAAATCACCATTTTCATAAAAAATACTTACTTGTTGTGCAATTGAATTTTCAATATTATTTATTTTCCCTTGAACAAATAAATTTCTAATCTCTGGACTATTTAGTGAGTTAATAGATGTTGTTGTGATCCTATTGAGGCTATCTTGAGTAAACTCATATAGACCATCATCATTAGATACTTCACTATAATAAATTGATGCAATACCTAGAGCTACGATTAAAATCACAAATGAGAATATAAGATCCATCATAAATATCTGTCCTTTAGACCGAAATTTATTCAAATTTAAATGCTTGAAATTCATCATGAAAATTTGACCTTTCAAATTTTTATGAACTCTCTTTGAAGAAGAGAATATTTTAAATGTTTGAAAATATAATCTTGAAATATTTTTAAAGAATAAGGATATACGTTTATATAAAAAAGATACAAATTTTAAAAGATAGATTATAGGACTAAACATTTGAAAAAATTAAATTTGGAAGTAGAGATTATCTACAGGGCTCATTATTAACGATGATTTTTGAACTTCCTTTACAATTCAAATTTGTTGCCGGATCAATTTTAACTAATTTACCGTCTTTTTCAAAAACAATTGCAAATTCATTTTCAATACCTAATTCTTCTTTTATCTCAGCCATATCTGATGAAATCAACTTATTAATATCTACGTTACTTTGTCCATCTAAAACTCCTTGGACTTTAAGTTCTTCATATACTTCTTTAGATTCTAAATTTGCTTCTCTTGCTTTTTGTTCTAAATTTTCATCATTAGTTTCTGAAATTTGATTAATTACTAGAAATAATGCCCCAAATAAAATTATTACAATTACTACTAAAATATCTGCTGAAAATGATTGTGCTTTTTTTTCCATTTTTTAATTATTATTACATATATAGATGTTCATTTTATAAGGTATATTGTCCACTAGAACAGAGTACTGTTGTGAGATAATATCTTGACATTC
>JAYYJK010000011.1:0-5999 GCA_036146255.1 Nanobdellota archaeon | reverse complement strand
ATTTAAGTTTATAATTGTTTTGATTAAAAAAGAATTAGAATTGATTATATTTTGAATCAACTTGAGGTTTTTCTTTTCTTCTAAGTAAAGCTAATGCTCCTGCTCCTACTAATAATCCAAGAGTTCCTGGTGCTGATGCATTAACTGGGTCTTGTTGAGTTACTCTTTGAGAAATAACAGGTGTTCCTGTGAGGAATGTTTCAAAGTTACCGTCAATAGTACTTAAAGTTCTAATAGCATTTCTATCAGGATTATATCCTGAAAATTGGTATAAATCGTTAAATTCTGGTTTAAATGAAAATGTTCCTGTAAAAGAATCGAATGCTTGATTTGAATTACAAAAATAACCCATACTTGAAACACCGCATGAAACATCAGAATTTGAAACAATTAATTTTAACATATCACTATCATCATAGCTTGAAAATGGAAATAGTATACTTGTCATATCAAAGACATCTGAGAATCCTAATGAGAATTCTAATCTATCATCAAAGAGTTGATAAGTATATGTTCCTCCGTTATCTCCTTGAAGAGTTCTTGATTCTATTAATGCTGCGTTAGCATCTGTTGCTGGCGCTGCCATGTTTAGAGCACTCGCTGCCGCAAGTGTTGCAGCCAAATTAGTTTTTTTTACCATAGATATATCAACTACATAAGTTTTATAAACTTAACTTTTTGTTACTACGTGCTAATTAACTCAAAAAATATTAATTAATACAAGTAATTACATTCATAATAATATTTTCTCCATTTAATAATATCGGATATTCTGTTGTCCTCAAAGACCTACATCCTACATCTTCTACTTCTACAAATTCTTCAGTATATCTTGAGAGTCTAAATGGTCCTCTTGGACATTGAATATCATGAGTAGTATTATATGATACCCATGCACCAATGATATTGAAGTCACATTGATTTGCAACGTATTCACCATTATCAAAGAGCCCATTAATATCATATTGATGATAAAAACAACCATTAAGTCCTGAACATTCTGCTAAATATCTATTTGGTGATGGTTTTGCAGTACAATCACTTTGACAAGAAGAGCCAATGTCTAAGAGTCTTAATTGTTTTGTAAAAGTATTTGCATTTCCACTGACATCACTTGCCTGTACTTTAACATATTTTACACAACCATATACTCCTCCGCATGAGATAAAGAGATTTTCTCCTTGTGAATATGAAGTACTTGGAGTGCAAGTATTTGCAGTATCTATACAGTATCTAACACTTGACCAATCTACTCCTGAACCAATATCAGTTACTTCAATTTGAGCTTGAACGGCATTTCCTAAACTAGGATATGTTACATCAATAGTTGGTCCTGTAGAGTCTACATCTAAATTTATCCATAACCTATTTGAAGGATTAAAATTACAATCTCCAAATAATGTTGTTTCATCTACTTGCTCAAATGAACCTAAACATGAGTATGTTCCTGGATTTGATTGTTGAATTAATGTTGACCAATATTTACCTGTATTTTCTTGAGCAGTTACAGTATACATTCCTGTTTGTTCTAATGTTGCATTTTGTCCAGTAGTAATATTAAAAATTGAATGTGAATTATATCCTCCAAGAGATAAATTTTGATTAAGATGTGCTAGACATACTTTGAAATTTTTATCAGCTCCTGGCTCATAGACACTAGAGTAAGATAGAGCATCTAATTCAAAGAGTAGTTGTTCATCAGATGCACAACTAACTTCTCTGTATCTTACAACTAAATCCCCTCCATTATAGAGTGTAGGTTCTTCTGTAATAATTACACTCCCACCTTCAGTATCTTCTGGAACTTCAATTACAATTACTTCTTCTGATTCTGGTTCTTCAAAATACCATCCAATAATTGGATCTTTGTCTGTTACAAACTTCTGTGCTCTTGTACTTGATCCTGTAGGAAATGTGATATCATCATAATATTGTGTAACATCTTTTGGAATAATATAGTAAACACTCAAATCTCTACTACCTTCAGGAATATTTGAAATGTTAATGATGACTTTAGAACTTGTTACTTTTTCTTCCCCCGAATCATAATCTTCAATTGTTGAAGTTAAAATATTTTGTGAGATAGAGAGAGAACTCATAGTCTCAATAGTGCTTAAGATTTTTTCTTGAGCTTCGTCTTTTGTTTCAAAAAGTCCTATTTCTGAGAGACTAAATGCAATATCTGAAGATGTTATTTCTTTTATTTCATCTGAGTATTGTTTAGTTACTTCCATTGGTAAAGAAAATGTAGGGATTTGAAGCTCTTCTAAAACTCCTGCATTATTATCAAAATAAATTGAATCTGTTTGTGTCTCAACAATAATACTATCCCCAAATTTTACTGGTTCATCATAGGGCACAAGATATGTTACATTATTTTTTTTCCTAATTTCTAAATTTCTATATTGGTCAAAAAATGAAGAATTTCCATAGTTAATTTTAGCTGAGAGTTTAATTGAACCTACGAAATTATATTGAGCATCTACTCCAATATAATCTCCCGAATAGAGTTTTGCAGGTTTTATAGGATATTTATAAAAAGGAACATAAGCTACTTCTTCATAAACACTACTAAATGGATTTAGATTAGTATATACTTCACTAGTAAAATTTCCATTGTTAATTAAGTATTTATCTTGAAAAAATAGCATTTTTTCGTAAACATTAAAAAAATCCACTATATCTCCAACTCCTGGCTCATACTGTGGAACCATTAAATATGAATCCCGAATATCTTCGTAATACACCAAACTTCTATCTTCTAGTTGGTCAATTGTTGAACATCCCATGAGTTCTGGTTTTCCACTTATTTCTTTACACTCATCCAAATGATAAGGAACCCCATCTCCATCAGCATCTCTTTCAACAAAGTCGAAATTTAACACCGCACCACTATTTACTCTAAATTTACATATTTTTGTATGTCTTCTCTCAAAGTCACTAAATGATCTACACTCTGAAGGAAGTGTTTTAATACTATTTCCTGGTTTTGCAGTAATTTTTAGATTAATTGTTTCTCTTTCAAAAAAAGGTAAAATTCTTGAGATAGATGAACCAGAAGCACCAAAAAATAAACTCACATATTCACCAATTGAATTATTGTACATTTCAACATTACCCATACTTGAATCAAAATTTATTTCAATGTTTTTTTCAGCAGGAACTGCAGTCTTAGTATTTGTTTGAGATTCAGCACTTGAAATTAATCCATTAGTATCTAAATCACATTTCCCATCAATTGGTTTAGTTACAACTTCATATTGATTTGCACAAAAAATACCATCTAATTCACATAATCTATTTAACTCAGTTTTAGCATTTGAGAAATTTACTTGTTCTAATGTTGGTTTTGCTAACACATAAGGATATGAACCTGGGCTAATTGATAACCTAGATTGAATTGATGACCATTCCCCTAGTCCACCTAAAGTAGTTGCAGTAGTACCTATTCCAGTATTAAAATCAGAACTGTTGTAAGTATAATTAGCATGTAGAGTATCTGGTAGGAAATATCTCACATTAGATGGGTTTCTCATATCAGTTGCTTTTAGGTATACAAATGTTTTCATGTGATAGTTTCTGTCCATAATAGATTGAAATTCTCTATTTAAATCGGTATACTTTGGAGTAAATTGATTTAAATTAGCTTCAATTGTTGCACTAAAAGTATTTTCGTTAAATTGTGGAATTTGTACACTACAGGATGAAGTTCCAGCTGGAAAATCAGTTCCTTGATTATAATGAGTTTGTGATTTGTTGTAAGTTTGATTCGTGGAAGAAGTTGCTAGCTGAATTCTAAAATCTCCTAAATTATAAACTAAAGCCGATAATGGATTACAAAAAGTATCTCCAGAACTGAATACTCCTGGTCCTGAATAAGAAATTGAATTTGGAAAGTCCACACAATTATACTGAAAAAAGTTATTATTAAAATCTGAAGGATCAAAACTAATTGTTGCTGAGAATAGAGAAGTTACTGCAACTAAAACAGAAATTGTCCATAAAATATATCTAAACATAGATAATTTTTAAAAATAGATTTAAAAAAATTTTGCACTTATTACTAAGTACTAAAATGTTAGAATGATGCAAATATTCTCAAAACCTTTTGTGCATCAGAAGATTCCTCTTCACCATCAAAACATCTAGAAGTAATCGTATCAATACCATCAGAGATCTCAGGGTATATAAAACTAGTAACACTACCAGGCACTACGTTTTCTACAAATGTTCCGTTTCTATATACATTTACAGATAATGTATCTCCAGTATCAATATCATTACATGTAGGAGTTGTCAAATCAACTGTTACTGAATTATATGCTGTGTTATATCTAGACTCAGTACCATCAAAGTCATTTACTATATCAATTGTTGGTGCGGAGTTTTGTCTCTCAATTACATTAATTGTGTATGTTCCACTTGTTAATCTTTCTTCAAAGTCTGAGTTACATTGTTGAGCAGTATATTGTTGAGTATCACAACTAGCAATTCCATCAACTGAGATAACATAACTTCCAACATCAAGATCTGAAGTATCTACAATAACATCATCACCATCTACTCTTACATTAGAAGAACTTAAACCATTTAATTTAGCTTCTAGACCAACAGATAACTTATTAGAATCATTAGACCCAACTGAGTAAGTAGGAGCTAAAATATATACTTGAGCATCATCTCCTTGAGTAACTTCAGTACTTGATCCGTCAAATTCCCCGCCATCTGAGCTAAGAGTTACTTGAGTTACATCATAACTACCTAAAGATTCATTAGATACATTACCATTATAATCTTGAGCTCTTACTGAATAAGAAATTTCATTAGCATCAATTACTGAGTGTAATTCATTAAAATTAGCTTCAGAACTACCTCCATTATCGGTTTTTGTCAACATATACGTAACACCATCTTCTAAAGTAATTGAAGCACTAGTTAGAGCATATTCTGGAATTGAACCATCTTCATTTGTAATTGTTGAACTAATTGTTCCATTAATTTCAGGACCCTGAGCTTCTGTAATTGTTACTCTAATTGAACCATTTAGCAAATTTTCTAAGTCGCCGTTTTTTGCAACACAATTCTCTAATGTAGTTTCTCCATTGTTAAAATTAGCTCTAATCTGTTCATTAGTAGAATAACCAAAAGTAGAGACATTACCTTCAGTACCATTTAGAGGAATTTCCTCACCATCACAAGTTAGAGAATCTACTTTTGATCCAATTTCAAAACCAGAACCAGTAATTAAACAATCAAGACCATTTGCATTATCAACACAAGTAATATCTTGAACAATACCTTCTTTTACAATTTCAAGAGGTGTACCATTAACCACTAAAGATGCAATATCTTGAGCTAAATCAGAGCTTGAAGTATAAAGAGGTAATTTGTGAGCAACATTTGCTGAAGTTGAATTAGTTGAATCAGGATTTGAGTTAAAACCTGAGATATTAATTGGAGAATTATGATTAAAGACAGCTAATCTTTGATTATTACCATTATCTAAAGTCGCAATTGGTGTTTGTCCATTAATTTCTACTCCTCCTTGAGACGCTCTAGAGTTCTCTAAAATTGTTGAGAGAACTTCATCTTGATTTAAATTACAAGTAATTCCAATAGTTTCAGTATCACTTCCACCATTCCCATCAGTTACAGTTACACTTGCAGAAGTTAAACCTTCTTCACACTCAAGAGTTTCAGATGGACTAAAACTATAACTTAGAGTATCTCCATCTGCATCAGTAGCATTTGCAGATAACGTAATTGTCTCGCCATTAAATGCTTGAGTTTTGTCAGCACTAAATGATTCAATAACAGGCGCATTGTTTTCTTGAACTGGAGGTTCAACCACAATTGGTTCTTCTTGTTTTGTTCCTGAATTACATGCCATTAAAGTAGCAGCAGCTCCAGCAACCAAAGTATTTTTTATTACAGTATTTTTATTCATATGCTATAGGTAGCACATGTATATTTATAAATATATCTTTTTTGTTACTACT
>JAYYJK010000010.1:0-2755 GCA_036146255.1 Nanobdellota archaeon | reverse complement strand
ACAATACTCTCACTTAAAATTAAATGTATTGACCCATCTGAGATTTCAGCATCAGTTGTAAACAAAACATTTTCAACAACATTAATGTCTGCGACACTTTCACCAATAAACATGTACAAAGATATTTTAGGAGTTGCTAATGCAACAACATTAGAATTGGACTCTCCATTTAGTAAAAAAAGCCAACTAACATTAGTAATAGATGATGTTACAACAAAGTATTCAGCTAGGTCAATTGATATGTATAAAAAAATAGCAAATCATATCACAAGATTACTTCACACAACAGAAGATAAAAACTCAATAGTATTTTTCCCATCTTATGATTTAATGCAGCAAGTACTCAATCATATTAATATTGTATCACTGAACAAAAAAGTTCTTCGTGAGCAAAGATATATGACAAAAGATGAAAAAGAAAGAATTGTTGATGATTTTAAATCAAATTCTGGATTCTCTCAAAAAGCAAAAGTCCTCTTTGCAATTACGTCAGGGTCATTTGCCGAAGGATTAGATTTACCTTCAGATCAATTGGAAATGGTAATTGTAGTAGGTCTTCCTCTAGGAGTTCCAGATAATACAACAAATGCAATTATTGCTCATTATGATAAAAAATTCAAAAAAGGACAACTATATGGGTATATTTATCCAGCAATGTCAAAAATTATTCAGGCAGGTGGGAGATGTATTAGAACAACAGAAGATAGGGGTGTTGTGGTGCTTATGGACAATAGATTTTACTGGCCAATGTATGCTCAGTCATTTCCAAAAAACTGGCACTTACAGAAGACTAAAAGTCCAGAAATAGAAACCAGTAACTTTTTTTCCACAAAAGATCCAATGGATTTTTAATGTTTAGTTTTTACTAGTAGTAATATATTTAAAGGGATATCAATTTAATTGATTATGAATAATAGGAGAGATATAGACAAAGTAACTAAGTTACCATTTAAAACCTTTTTAGAAGATTTATTATCTCCTGAACCTGCAATTACAAAAGCAACAGTTGAAGACTTATCACTTTATTTTAGGAATGACCCTTATTTTCCAGATACTAAATTGCCAAAATTCTTTAGATATAGAATAAATATAGAAAATCAAATTACAGATAGTGAACCTTTCAAAACAATTTTAGCTTATCAAAAAATTTTTAATGCTAATCTAGAAATAAAAGGGAATGGTGATGGGACAAGAACTTTAATCTTTGAAGGCCATTATTCTAACCCAAGACAAAAAAAGGTTTTAGATCAAGATTTAATGTATATTCATATGATGGCTCTTTCAGGAAAGAAAGAATATTTTTTTACAGGAACTTTGGATGAAACTCCATTTTTGCCAAGAGAACGATGCATAGTATTAACAGATTCAATTCGAAATTTAAATACATATGAATTTGTATGTAAAATGGCAAGAAATGGTTTTAGGTATAATTCTTCAAAGGGTGTTTTATATGGATTTGAAGAAGCAATTCAAACATTTGGATCTGATGTGATGGATAAATTTAATGAAGAATTATTAGAATCTAAAGCTGCTCAAGAAACATATGGTTTTAGAATTTCAGAAAAAATTCTCTAACTATTCTGTTCAAGTCTAAACAATACATTTATAAATACTCTTCTATGTTTTATTTATAAAGGGGTAGATAAATAGGCCTAAAAATCTATTTAAAGCTACATCTTCATTAATAAAAAATGGCTGATATGATTGTTGCATTTAGAGTAATGCCAGAAGATGGTGAAACTGATTACTCAGTTTTAGAAGCAAAAGTAAAAGAAACTACAGAAGGTTATCATGAATCTGTTAAGATTAAATCAATTTCAGAAGAAGGAGTTGGTTTTGGATTAAAAGCAGTAGCTATTGAATTCCAAATTGATGAAAACTGTGGTTCCGAAGAATTAGAAAATAAATTAGCAGAATTACCTGAAGCAGGAGAAGTTAATTTAACTAAAATGGATAGATTATAATCTATTTCCTTTTAAGAACACACACTAAACTTATTTCTATAAGTTACACATACAAAGATAAAAATGAATCCACACACAAAAATTGTAAATATTGTAATTTCTACTTCTCTAGATCATAAAATTCCTTTAGAGAGATTAATTATGGATTTACCAAATACAGAATATAATCCAGAACAGTTTCCAGGTTTAATTATGAAAATTAGAGAGCCAAGAGCATCATTTTTAATTTTCTCATCTGGTAAAGTTGTTTGTACAGGTACTAAGTCTCTTGATGAAGTAGAGCTTGCACTTGAGAGATTAATTGAGTATATGAAAAAAGTTGATATTGATATTACTATCAAACCTAAAGTAAGAGTTGAAAATGTAGTTGCTAGTTCAGATATTGACATGAAACTTGATTTAAATGAAATTGCAATTAAATTAAATAATGTAGAATATGAACCAGAACAATTTCCTGGTTTGGTATATAAAATCAATGATGAAACAGGAGCAACTTTTTTAATTTTTGGAAATGGAAAAATTGTTTGTACTGGAACAAAATCAGACAAAGACGTACACATTGCTATTAAGAATTTAATGGTAGTGTTTAAGAAGTATGACGTAAAGTCATACAAATAAACACGTCAAAAATCTCTGATTTTTCTCAGTGTTTAAGAAGTACGATATTAAAAGTTATAAGTAACTTTTCACATGTGTGCCAATAATTAAAAATTATTGAGCATATGACATAAAATCTAACAAGTAAGATTTTATATTTTTTCTAAACTAAAACTTTAAAGTTAAAACAAGTA
>JAYYJK010000009.1:0-3877 GCA_036146255.1 Nanobdellota archaeon | reverse complement strand
CAAATTCATCAGGTTGGGCACAATACAGTTTCATAGAACCTACAATTGGAAATTATAATATTACTTGTAACACTAGTAATGATGCAAGTAATTTTTTCTATGCAACTCCTTTTAGTGAATCTACTCGCCAACTATTTGTGAGGGCAAATAATACTGACATTACAATTCCTACAATTACTAATGTAACTTCAAATCCTTCTTTATTCTCGGTAGGTGGTGTTACTACAATATCAGCAAATGTTATTGACGATGTTTTAGTAGATCAAGTATTTGTATATATTAGATTTCCAAATACAACCTTAGTATCTTTTCCAATGACTCTGGTGGGAGGAAACATTTATGAATATGATTTTACTCAAACAACTCAAGATGGAAATTATGAGTATTATGTTTATGCATTAGATAATACTTCAAACCCGGCATACTCTTCAATTAAAAATTTTGAAACTGTGGGAGTTAGATCATTTATTGGGATTCAATCACAGCAAAATATTTTCAAATTGGGAGAAGACTTGAATTTAACTCCATTTACGAAAACTGAAGATATTGACCCTTCTATTTACTCAGAGGTTGGTGATGTAAATTACATTTTTTATTCCTTTGATAGTTCTGATGAAGGATGGACTCATAGTGGTACTCAAGATGAGTGGGAAAGGGGGGTTCCTACAGATAGTGATTTAAATACTTGTGATAGTGGTAATTGTTGGGCAACAGATTTGGATAATAATTATAATAATAATGCCAATAATAATATTAGATCTCCTGTTTTAGATATGAGTGGTAGGAGTAATACTATTATTAATTTCTGGAGGGAAATTAGGTATCAAAATCCAACTGCAGATAATATTTTTTTAGAATCTTTTGATGGAAGTGCATGGAATTCAATATATCAAAATACCATTGGTGCTGTAGATCAAGAGGGAGCATTTTATACTTATTATCCTTCAGAAGTAGATGATGTATCTAATGCTCAATTTAGGTTTAGGGTATTAACAAATGGGGCAGGTGTTCAAGAAGGATTTGTATTTGATTCATTTAATATCTCATTTAATCCAAGGGAAGATTGGGATAAAGATTGGAATTATATTACCTCAAGTTTTGGCTCTGATGTTACTAAAGTTACTGCAATTAAAGTAGGAATAAATATTACTAATTATGATGCAAGTGGTTCAAATTCAAATTCAAATTCACAACCCGATATTGAAGTTCAAATTTACAATGGTACGGGTTATTCTACAAGTAGGTTTTGTAATTTAGATGATACAAAGACATATCCTTATTATTGTGATTTTGTTGTAAAAAATATTGACGAGTATATGGATTCATGGGCAAATTCAGTAAATAGAAATATTAGATTTAGGGTAGTTGATATTGACCAAGGAGATACTATTTCATTTACTGATATTAAAAGAGAATATGTTACACCATCAATTGTTGAAAATAATGGTATTGGACAAATGAGTGCTTATCTATTGCAACAATTTAGAAATTCATCAGGGGGAGTTGTATCAACACTTTATTTTAATCCAATTTCAATTAATCCTGGAGAGTCAATTCAGTTAGGGGATTTTTGGAATTATTCTATTGCAGGTAATTTTCAATTAGGTAATTATACTGCTTATGTTGCTTTAACAGATGCATCTGGAAACATCCTTCAAAATGAAGATGATGGATCATTTATTAATGATTCTTATGCGTTTACTATTCAGTCTTTAATTATTAATTATTTAAATCCAAGTGAGATTTTAAATAATACTGAATCATTTAGAATCAATATTACTTTAGATACTTCTAGTTATGGTTTTGGTGGTTGGTGTGGCTATTCTCTTAATGGGGCTGCAAATGTGAGTATGTCAAATCCTAGTTTGAATTATTTAGAGGCATTTGTAAATGATTTTCCAGATGGAAATCATCAAATTGAAATTTTTTGTGATGATAGTGACGGGGATATTGTTACAAGTGGGGTTAGAGATTTTGTAGTATCTGAGCCTCCTAGGATTAATTTTGTAGTACCAACTCCTGCAAATAATTCAATTCATCCAACTTCTATATTTGATGTAAATGTGTCTGTTGATGATGCAACTTTTGATTCGGCATGGTTAGAATTTGAAGGAGAAAATTTACCTCTGAGTTGTACTTTTGATTTAGGAATTAGTTATTATTGTAATGGTAGTGCAGGTATTAAAAATGGAATTTATTCTTATAGGGTTTGTGCAAATGATTCTTTAGATAATATCAATTGTACTGAGACTAGAACTATTCAAATTAATGCACCACTTCCAGTATTAACATTACTCTCACCACTAAATAATTCCAAGATCTTTTTAGGGGATGAATTAAATATTACTTTAGATAGTACTCTTCCATTGGATTCTGTATGGTATAGTATTGCTGGAATTGTTATCAATGATACTTTATCTCCTCTTTCTTCTACTCTTTGGGATGGATATAGAAATTTAACTACTGGGAGATACGATTTATATGTTGAAGTAAATGATTCTTTTGATAATCGTGTGAATTTATCTCATGTTTTTTATGTACTTCCAGATAAGCATGTTAGAGTATCTAAATCAATTATTCTACCTGGAAATAATTCTATTGTTGTTAATTCTACTGTAGAGAATTTTGGATTTTGGCAAAATTATACTTATGCAGAGTTATTACCTTCTCCTTTTACTAGGATTTCTGCATCAACCCCAGAGGATTTTAGTGAAGTTATTGGTTTAGATACATTATATTATTATGATTTATCATTGCCTATAAACTCTACATTTACTCTACAATCAAATTATCAAAGAACACTTTTAGGAAATGCAGGAGATTTCTTTTCAGTATTTGTTGATTGATGTTTTCCGATCACCTATAAGTAGTACATAAAATTTATATGATTAATTCAGAAAAAATTGATATATGAATAAAAAAAGTTTGAGATTCATTATCTACTCATTCTTGATTGCAATTATTGTACCTTCACTAGCATTTGCAACACAAGAACAAGTTAGAATTAATTTACAAGAAGAAGTAACTCAAGTTGTGGCATACAATCCTCTTGAAGCTACTACTGGGATCTGGGCTGATTCAAATGAGAATCAATCAGTATATAATATTACTGGATATATTACAGTGACAAATCAAAATCCTAATGGAAAAACAATTTCTGATATTTATGTTCTTTTTGATTATACTGAGAATATGACTTTACCTCAATATTTCACAGGTAGGAATGGTTCATTTGTTGTAAATGATACTGCATCTGGAAATATTATGTTACATATTCCAGAAATTGCCTCAGGTGAGAATTCAACATGGGAATATACTGTAAATACTAGTGCTGTTAGACCTCCTTTAAATTTAACTACAGCATATTCAGATACAAAAGTACTAGCAGGAGCTGAATTTAGATTATCAGATACGTTAGAAAATGTTTTTGATAATGCAGCATTTCAAGCAGATACTTGTATTTATAATATTGTTTTAAATCAAACAACTACACCAGTTGATTTTTCAGGTTCACCTCAAGATTTCCTCTTTGATCCTACTTCAATTGCTGGTACAGATTCCACTAATGTGACACACACAGCAGATAACTTAACTCAAACTTGGAATGTGAGAGCAGGTAATTGTATGAATTTAGGAGATACAACAGATATTTCTTATAACATTACTACACCTTACAATATTCCAAAAACAGATGCTTTTTCAGTATCAAATACTACATTATCTTACTCATTAAATCAAACAATTTCACATTTAAGAGTTGTTGATATTACTGCAGTATCAGAAGGAGAGATTTCATTTGAAAAACAAATTATTTCTCCAGCAGATCCAGTTTTATATGGATCAAATGTAACTTGGAATGTAACTGGATTTTTTAATA
>JAYYJK010000008.1:0-3269 GCA_036146255.1 Nanobdellota archaeon | reverse complement strand
AAAATATTTGAAGTCATCTCATCAATTTCTCTTACAAGTTGCACAATAGTATCTTTTTGAGATAATGTTTTCATTAAATGATTTGAGAGTAAAAGTTCATTAAAAATTGAAGCAGTTTCTGCCAATACTAAAGGTGATTCAAATGTTTGAGATGGTTGTTTTTGAGAGAGATGTCCATGATATGCATGACCTAATTCATGAATTAAAGTATACATAGAAGATAATGTATCTGTTTGATTAAGTAAAATAAAACTCTGCTCTCCTTTAGCATAAAGTGCAAAAGCACCTTGGGATTTACCTTGTTTAGGATAAACATCAACTCTATGATGTTCTACCATTTCTTTTGAAAATAAATAAACCTCTTGATCAAAATCTTTTAAAACACTATAAATTGTTCTAAGAGATTCATCAAAAGTAATAGTAATCTCTTCTTTTTTAATTGGTGCAAACACATCCCAAGGTTTTAAATCATCTAATTCTAATAGTTCACGTTTAAGTAAAAGATATTGTTCATAGCAATGAGTATACTCTTTAATAGTTGAAATCATTGTTAAAACAGATTCGTCACTAAGTTCTTCAGAGATATTTTGCATAGAAATTGGTGTTTTGTATCCTCTAAGTTTCATTGACGAGATATGATCTTTAACAACAGATGTATAAATTGATGCATGTGTTTTTCTTCTCTCTGAATTATTATAAAATTCAAAAAGTATTTTGTATGCTTTTTCTCTAATTTCTCTATCTGGTAATTCTAATTTTGAGAGTAACTCTTCTTCTGAGAGAGTTTTAGAATCAAATTCAAATTGATACGAGGAAGTAAGATCTTCATAGAGTTTAACTTGATTTTTTGATTGTGATGAAATAAGCAGAGCTTTTTCAACTTCAGGTTCTAGTTGATACTGTAAATTAAGAGCTATTTGATAAAAATAATTTTTATATTTTTTTAACAAATTTGAATTTGAAAATTCTAAAAGTTTTTCTTTACCTAATAGTTTTATCTCCTCTTGAACAAAAAGTAATCTCTCAGAAAAAGAATCCATAAGAGATTCAACTTCCATAATTTCTTTTTGAATGGTTTCATCTTCAGAATTTAAATAATAATGCATAGAGACAAAATTTACTACTTTGCTAATAGAGTTATCTAATTTTTCTTCATCAAGAAGAAATGAGAGAATTTCCTTATCAGTTTTAATTGTTTTAAGTAATCCCTTATACTTACTAATAAATTCATTTATATGTTCTTTAAGTTCCTCCTTATCTCTCAAATAATTCTCATCGCTAAGTGATGTGTAAAAATAACTCTCTAAATTCCATGTCGTGTTCATAGTAATTACTACAATATCTATCTTATAAATATTTTCTAAGCATAATTTAATTCTCAATACAACCTCTCGTATATCACTATAATGAAAAAAATTTAAAAAGAATTTTTACCTAAATAATGTATGGCTGAAAAAACAAAGAAGAAAGTTACTAAAAAAAGTACGACTACTTCAAAGAAATCAATTCAAGAAAAACCAAAAAAAACAGCTTCAACTAAAAAAGTTGAAAAAAAACCCGCAGTTAAAAAATCAAAAAAAACTGAAGTAAAAACTCCAAAAAAAGTTGTAAAAAAATCACAAGAAAATAAAAAACATCCAAGTGAAAATGTCTCAAAAGTAAATAAAGAAACAACTCATAAAACACTAGCAATAGTCACAGGAGTTATTATGATTATACTATTATTGATTTTTATTTCAATGAAATCAACAACAATGACTTCATTATTTCCTTCAAATACAGCATTTACAGCTCATGAAAATGCAACAGTAATTATTATTGAGGATTCTACATGTCAATTATGTGATGTTGATACATTTATTCAAGGAATCAAAACAGAAATTGAACCTAGTGCAAATATCATTAGATTAGAATATACTAGCGATGATGCTAAAAAATTTATTGAAAAAAATTCATTAAATCAGGTCCCAGTAGTTATTTTCTCAACTCATTTTGAAAATAATGTAAATTGGGAACAGCTAAAAGTAGCATTTAACAATATCAGTTATAATGATGAAGAGTTTTATATTTTGACATACAACACACCTCAAATTAAAAAAATACTCGAAGAACCTGCAATTAATGAAAACACTATTATCTCAGGGAATTTAGATTCAAAAACAACTGTTTATGAAATTTGTTCATTTGATGTCGCACTATGTGCTTTAGTACATGGAAATAGTCAATATCTAGAAGAAGTAAAACAATACACTCCAGAGTATGTTGCCCTCTATCCAGGTATTAAAGAAGATGCAAAAATAATTACATTACATATTTCAAATGAAGAAACAAGTGATGCTTATGTTGCAGCATTTTGTGCAAATGAGCAAAACAAATATGATGAATTTAGCTCAGCACTCTATAATAATCAATTTGAATGGGTTCCTTTACCTGAGAAAAACTCACTTTTCTCAAACTATGCTCTTCAAGTAGGTATTAATGTAGAAGAATTTAATACTTGTTTAACTCAGAAAAAAGAAGAATATACTCAACAAGTTGCTTTTGAAACATCACTTGCACAAAGTTATGGAATTGTTCAAGGTCCAACATTTATTGTAAATAATTATGTAATTCAAGGACCTCTGGATTTTACATCATATCAGACAATCTCTAATGAATAATGTCACTAACACTATTACTTGGAAGTTATCTAACTTCTCTTTTGGGATTTTCATTAGGAAAATCAACTCAAGAAGAACATCATGAAATTAAAACTAAAGCATTATTATGTTCTTATCTATTACAAATTGTAGCAACACTAAGTATTATACTTTCTCAAAATTATATTTTAATAGGTATTGGACTACTCTCACTTATAAATATTGCAATAGGATATTTTAAATACCATCCAATTTTAGAGTTCAATGCAGTAATTGTATTTTCTACATTAGTATTTGCATATGTTACAACAGAATTATTTTTTTTAATGATACTACCACTAATTTCTTTAATCATTGAAAATTCATTTAAATCTTATCACAGAAAAGAAGAACTCTACAAATTAGGAATTGTTCTTTTACTTGGAATATTGTTATTTTAATTTTTTTTATCAAAAAATAATTTTGATTTATCTTTCATCAGAGAAATTGATTTTAAAATAAGCTCCCTATTAATTGATGAATTTTCATAAGTAAAATGTATATATAGTGCATCTGTTTTTATATATCTTAAATCCTCGATATCTTCAATTCTCTCATAAATATATGGTTCAACCATAGCAACGCTTTCAT
>JAYYJK010000007.1:0-8667 GCA_036146255.1 Nanobdellota archaeon | reverse complement strand
GAAAATGAGATAGTTGCAATTAAAAATTTGAATTATCCCAAAATAATTGGAATTGGAAAAGCATTGCTAAACTCTCAAGAAATGAATTCCCAAGAAAAGGGTAAAAGTATCAAAGTACTACATTATATAAAAGATCACTACTATTAATCACAAGAAAGATTATATTTTTTTTCCAAATACTCTTTTTGTAGTTCCCATGAAAACAATAACATCTCCTCAGCAATCCTAGTAACAAATTTAGAAAATTCTTCCGGATTAATAATACCTTTTTCATTAGCTTTTTTAAGAGAGGCCTCTCTGTAATAATCCACAAGTTTTAATCTTTTCTCAGAATCAGAAATATGCACTTTACCTCCTTCTGCTAATGCGTATTTAGCATCAGCAAGATAAGATGATAATTCAAAACGTTTCACAAGCATATCTAAAAGTTTATGGTCTAGAGCTTCAAGCTCTTTTTTCACATTTAAAATTTCTGTTGGCATAAAAGGAAAAGTGTGACTGTATTTATAAAATAAAAGGTTTTCCTCTAAAATAAATCCAACAATAGATATTTAAATACCTAAGAATACATAGTTCTATGAAAAAAGAGCAAGTATTCAATTATATAGGTTCATTAGTATTTGTAAGTATTATTTTGCTCTTTTTATTTTCTCTAGTTTTTATTAGTAGATTTGCCCTTGATGACACATCAGGACTACAAGAATATGTAGAATCAACAAAAATTCTATTAGAAGAAATTGATGAAGTTCAACAACAAGTCTCAAATACCTCATCAAATCCTACAAGAATTGATTTAAAAAACCTACATGTATTTGATAGCTCATACGATATTATTGACGGGTCATATAAAAACATAAGAGACAAAGAAGCATTTTTTACAATAAAATTTAATTCTACAATTACTGAAAATGAAAAATATTTTATCTTAGAAGTAGGCAAAGAATTTGATTATGTGAAAGGTCAAAGAATTATTTATCTAAACAATGAGGGAATTGTGTTAGAAAATGAAGAGAATAGCTTAGAAGTATATGATTTAGAAACGGCTAGAATTGGAACTATCAACAAACAAGATATTGAAGGAGTGATTATCTATGAAAAGAATTAATAAAGTAACATTTGTAAATAGACAATTTCAAATTGAGAGTGAAGCTGATTTTAAGTCACTTCAAACAAGAGGGTATGGATATCAGCTAGGAAGTACATATTTACTATTCCCCTATGAAGCGGCATATTTGTTAGAAATAGGAAGAGTTGAAATTAAAAAGAAAAATACTACATTAACAATAAATGAAGTGTTATCATTAAAAGAAATCAATACTCTAGAGTATCAAGTTTATAAAGATTTGAGATCTAAAGGATATTATTTGGGTTCAGGACTTAAGTTTGGTTGTGATTTTAGAGTCTATGAAAAAGGTCATAAAAAAGATGAATCCCACTCAAAATGGCTCGTAAAAATTGTCAAAGATTCTCAAAAACTCTCGTTTAAAGATTTCGCATCAAATATTCGTGTAGGACATTCCACAAATAAAAAAATGCTCTATGCAATTATTGATTTTGTAGGATCAATTAGTTATTATGAAAGTGATTGGGTAAATATCGTATAAAGCTTCATAATCTTTATAAACAGCATCTGATTAATTTTACTAGAACTTCAATCAGTTGAGGTTTATGATACTATAACCTTCGTAAAAAGATGATACTTTATTTTGCTTAAGCAAAATGAAACTCATAAATTCCTGGAATTTATGTTGCATTTTTTAAACACGAAGTATTTTAAAAAAAATGGTAGAAATCGATGAAAAACAAGCTTTTTCAATTATTCAAAAAGCTAAAGAAACAGGAAAGATTAAAATCGGTGCTAATGAAGTAACAAAAGCACTTGAAAGAGGACAAGCTAAATTAGTTGTTGCTGCAAACGATGTATCACCAGCTGAAATTGTTGCACACTTCCCAGGACTTTGTTCAGAAATGAATGTAGTTTACACACAAGCAGGATCAAAAGCAGAATTAGGTTCACTAGTTCAAATCAAATCAACTACAGCATTAGCAGTTGTTGACGCTGGTTCAGCTAAAAAAGAATTAGACACATTAATTAAAGAATTAAGTGCTGATAACAAAGAAGAAGTTAAAGAAGAAGCTGCTCCTGCTGAAGAAACAAAAGAGGAATAAACTCATTCACAGTTTTGTGAATAACATAATACAAAATGGCTAAAAAAGACAAAGGATTAGACTTTTCCGAGAGTATTCCTGGTATTGTTGAGAGTATTGTTGGTAATGCTTCAGCAAAAGGAGGAGTAACTCAAGTTAGAGTAAAAGTTCTTGCAGGAAGAGATGAAGGAAAAATCATCACTAGAAATGTTAGAGGTCCAATTAAAGTTAACGATGTGTTAATGATGACTGAAACAGAATACGAAGCAAGAAAAATTTTCAAAAAAACTAAAGGAGGAGCTAAATAAAAATGGCACCATGTAGTTTTTGTGGAAACGAAGTTAAAAAAGGATCAGGAAAGTTATTTGTAAAAGATAATGGAACTGTACTTACATTTTGTTCATCAAAATGTGAAAAAAACATGTTAAAATTAGGAAGAGATGCTAGAAAACTTAAGTGGACAAACCACTTCGTTAAAGGAGAATCTCCTGCTAAAAAATAATTGACTAAATTAGTCAATACTTTTTTCTAAAAAATAAAAATTACTCTAAAATTGTAATAATACTATCTTTGAGCTTAATTCTACGTCTGGAAGTAGGCCTTGCTTTAACTTCACTAGTAAGAGGGGTTGTTGTAGAGAAAATCATTGTAAGTATATATGGTATTCAAACTATTTAGATTTAATGATATCACTGAATTAAACACTAAAAAAAGTGTTACTAATAAATAAAGCAAAGATGTTTTCACAACTTGTAGTATACAAACCAATACAATAGATTTTGTAAGTAACTGATAATTCTAGGTACTAGAGAAATCAAATAGTTATGAGTTTTGACCATTTATAATAGCCAGAATTTCATTACCATATTTTGCAATTTTACTCTCACCAAGTCCAGTAATTTGATACATCTCACCTTTATTTTGTGGCATAACTTTTGCAAGACCTTCAATTGCAGAATTAGATAATATCATATAAGCAGGAATTCCTCCCATAGATTTTGCTTTCTCAATTCTCCATTCTTTGAGCATTGTAGCTAGAACACTAGAATTACCCGAAGAGAGAGAAGAACCTTTAGGTTTTGCATAAGAAAAAAGAGAAGTATTTTGTTCCTTAACTTTTGCATATTTTAACATAAATGAATTAATAAATTTTGATTTATTTCCAGTATAAGTAATTACTAATTTTGATTTTGCTCTAGAAAGTGCAACATAAAATAACCTTAATTCCTCATCATTTTTATTGTAATTATCTGATTGTTTTACTAAATCAAATACAAAGTTATCTTGTACTTTATTTGGAAAAGATAAAGAATTACAAGAAACTAAATAAACTTCCTCTGCCTCCATTCCCTTAATAGAATGTATTGTAGCTAAAGTAACTCCTTTTAGTTCTTTTGAATCTCTCCCATTAGACTCATCTGTTTTAATAGTATATTCAATTCCTTGTTGATCAAATAAATCAGCATAAGATTCTAAAACTTTATTTGTTCTTGCTAGTACAAAGATCTCTTCTTTTGGAGTATTTGAATGCTTAATTGCCTCTAAAACAAATAATTTCTCAATTTTTTCACTTTGCTGTTCAAATAAAAATATTTTTTCATCCTCAGGGTTTTCACTTGACTTCCCAGCAATCAAATTAGGTAATTTCATCTCTTTTATAGAATGATTAAAAAAATCAACAATTTTTGGATCTGATCTGTAATTTTTTTTAAGTGATATAACTTGAGTATCCTTAAACATTTTTGGAAAAGTTAAAATATATTCAATTTCTGAACCCCTCCACCCATAAATTGCCTGTCTTGGATCACCCACTGCAAAAATGTTTGGTGCATTAAGATGTTTAATCAAATCTAGTTGTGGTAAATTAATATCTTGAAATTCGTCAACTAAAATATATTCAAATGTAGGTGTAGTATGTTTAAAGTGAGAAAACAAAACATTACAATCTAAAATTTGATCTGTAAAATCCCTTAAGCTTTTCTCTTTTAATTCTTTATGTAAACAAGTTACTATTGTATGAATAACTCCTGCAACTCTTTTTTTAGATGGATTTTTCTCCAAAGTATGAAACTCAGTAATAGATTCTACTTTATTTTTGAAATAATCTAAAATTGCAAAAATATCTCTAATAAATAAGAAAAATAATTCATCATTTGATCTCTCCCTTAATTGTTTTCTTGTAAAATAAATATCTTTAATATGATCAAAAAAAATGCCTTGTTTTTGCATAATTGATCTAACAAGTGCAATTTTATCCTTAAATGTAACAACCCTTGAAGGTTTTGAGTAAATTAATGAACCGTGTTTTTTTAATTGTTTTTCAGCAAATGAGTTAAAAGTCTCAACATAAACTGAAGTAATACCTAGCGATGCTAAACGTTTGGCCATTTCTTCTTTAGCTTTTTTAGTAAAAGTAATTGCTAAAATTTTTTCTGGTTTAACTCCCCTAAATTTAGTTAAAAATTCAATTCTTTTTGTAAGAACAGTTGTTTTTCCCGAACCTGCCCCTGCCACACATAAAATACTTTCTTTTGGAGAGATAATTGCTTTTTTTTGTTCTTCATTAAATGTATTTAAAAAAAAATCAAATTGCTCAAAGAGAACTCTATCTTCTGAAGTAATATCTTCACCATCAAGAAAATTTGTTTTGAGTTGAGAATGATTTTTTGGTTTTTCTTCTTTGTATTCAAATTTCCTCTCAAAAATTTCCTTAACTCCAAGACTTGTTCTTTGTAATATTTTAAAGTACCCTTTTTGAACTTCTTCTAAATATCCTGAAGAAATTAATTGATCAACTAAAGAGGAAATAAGAGGTACGTCATGTTTAAATAAACAACCATAAGAATTATACTCATCTAAATTATGTTTTTCAATTGTGGGGTTTAAATCTCCTTTAATATAGGTAATAAAAGTAACTTTTCCAAGCATAAATGGTAAATCATCAAAAGCTTTTAATAAGGGTAAATGTAATTGAGAATAAGGATTTTCTTGAACTTGTTCCATAGTAAATTCTCTCAATTTTTCTTTTTAAATATTTGGCATTAAAAAAGTAGAATTATTAACAAGAATTCCTAGTATGGAGCAACTGCATATACAAAATATAAGATATTGTTAGGATAATTATTTTAATTAATGTTGAAATATCAACTAAATAAACAACTATTAAAATAATGGTAAATACAACCATTCTAACTAAAGGAAATGATAAAAAACATTTCGGAGTGTTTGCATAATAAATAAGACCATAAGAAATAAAAAATAACAAAGGACCAACTAAAAGAAAATGAGAAAATACATCTTTATCAATTGCAATTTTAAATCCTGTTGCTAAATAAAGTAAACTAATGTAAAAAATCATATGAGTATATGAATAGTAATGACCACTACCAAAAACTTTACCATGAATTTTCTCTTCTAAAAAAGGGAAATACTTCCTAGCAATAAACATAACAATTCCCACCCCTAGGATAAAATAAATACTATTACTAAGAGTTATTTGAGTAGTATTAAAAATTGTACTTGTTGATAAAATCATCTCTCCCAACATAATAATAGTTAAAAGACCTAATCTCTCTGGTAAATGAGTAGAGCTCACAGGAATTGATCTTAATTTATTTCTAAAAAAAAGAGGTGCAAATAAATCAATTGATGCAGCAACAATCCAAAATAGCAATACGTAGTCTGTGTATCCTGAGATGATCCATAAAAGAGAAGAAAATAAAAGGACAGATGAGAGTGAAGAGAAACCATTTCCTGAAGTAATTTCTGAATATCTCCTCATATAACAAAGTGATAGTACAAACCTCGAAATACCATAGATTAAACCAAAATAGTATATAATATACTCTTCAAAACCAAGTAAAACTGTAATAAATAGTATGGAGAAAATTTGAGTTATTGTTAACACATGATACAGTGTATCAATTTTTGGAAATCTAGTTGTAAACATAACATGTCCCATCCAATTGAGAAGAATTGGTATAAATAACAACATAAAAAATAATGTTGAATCAAAAGAATATGTCTCTTTAAGTAAAATAGATAACTGATGAGCTGATGCAACAAAAACCAAATCAAAAAATAATTCATACCATGTGGCCTTTGAAATTTTATCTTCAATATACATAATATAAAAAATACATCAATATTTAAAAAGAGTTGTTTCTAAAAAGAATAGATATTTACTTAACTAAACTAAGTGTAGCTAAAAAACTCTCTAACTGTAATTCTTCATCTGATCCTTCCACAATTCTAAATTCAATTGTTGCTATTTTATCGACTAATTTAATTTTTGTTTTAGCTTCAATTGATTCATCTCTAATTAAAATTCTATACATTTCCTTTAATATCTCAAGCCCTGAAAAACCTTTAATTGATTTTAACGCAATAAGATAATCTCTTGCTTTAAAGAAGTCCCCTTCTTTTGCAGCATTAATCATTTTTTCTACTTCTTTTGGATTTACGGAATCTAAAATCTCATCAATGAGTTTAGTTGTAATTACTTTCTCAATTGCAGAAGTTGCCTGCAAAATATTTGTTAATTTTCTAACATCTCCACGTGATGCTAAAATTAAACTCTCTTTTGCATCAGCATCAACTTTGAGTCCTTCTCCTTTTGCAATTCTATCAATTAATTCTAAGAGTGCTTCTTCACCTAAAGGTTTAAATTTGAAAATAACACATCTACTTTGAATAGGATCCATGATTTTTGATATTTCATTACAAGCTAAAATAAACCTACATGATGAAGAATACTTCTCCATTGTTCTTCTAAGTGCTTGTTGTGCATCCTTTGTTAAAGAATCAGCTTCATCTAAACATATAATTTTATAAGGAATATTAGTTAGAGATTTTAGTTTAGCAAATTCTTTAATTTGATTACGGATAACATCAATTCCTCTATCATCACTTGCATTAAGTTCTAAGTAATTACCTTTCATACCATTCTCTCCAAACAATTCCCTTGCAACAACTAACGCCGTTGTTGTTTTTCCAGTTCCTGGAGCTCCTGCGAAAAGAAGATGAGGTAAATTTTTTGAATCTATAAAAGCTTTAACTCTAGTTACAAAATAATTTTGCCCAATAATTTCATCAAATGTTTGTGGTCTGTATTTATCAACCCATATTTTAGATATAGCATTATCCATTTTACCTAATAAAAAGTAGGTAAAAAGGTTTAAATAGTTTTGTTTTTACTTATTTATTAACAATGGCATACATGGATGAAAACTCTCAGTTAGAAATGCTCAAAGACCAACTACAAAGGTGCGATGAGGAATTATTGATATTTTTAAAAAGAAGAGTACAAACATCAAAAAAAATTGCAGAAGTTGCTAAAAAAAACTCCCTAGGACAAGAAGATATAAATCCAATTATGGATCAAGTACATATGAAAACTTGCTCAAAATTCAGAGAAATGGGATTTGAAATGACTACAGCATCTGAGATAATGGGAATTATTGGAGATGAATGTTCTAAAATTCAAAAATCCATTTTCAATAAATAAAGTACAATGCAAAAAAAAACAAAAAAAGAGGAAAATCAGTTCATAAATTTACTATGTAATATTATCCTCCCATCATTTATTTTAATTAAACTAAGCTCAGAAGATTACCTTGGAGCATTTTGGGGACTCATTATTGCACTTTCATTTCCAATAACTTATGGAATTTATGATTTTATGATCAGAAAAGATGTAAACATAATTTCCATATTTGGATTTATGTCAACATTACTCACAGGAGTAATTAGTTTTGTTGAAGCAGATAAGGTCTGGATCATAGTAAAAGAAACATCAATTCCTTTACTCATAGTAATATTTATGTTAGTATTTAAAAAAAAGGGACTAATTTTTTTCAAAGAACTATTCTCACAAATTATAAATAAAGAAGTAATTCTTACAAGAATTACTCTAAGACAATATGATTCCATTTGGACAAAATATTATTCTGCTATGGCAATTCCATTTATTATATCTGCATGTTTAAATTTCATCCTAGCATACTTAATTATAGAGAGTCAACCAGGAACAAGTAGCTATAATGCAGAAATAGGTAAAATGACTGCGCTCTCATTTCCAGTAATTGCTCTACCATCAATGATAGTACTTGTAATTATTATGGTACTTTTATTCAAAGAAATTGGAAATAAAACTGGTTTAAAGTTTGAAGAAATAATTGTTGATGAAAAAAAATAATTATAATCCTTTTAATTTTTGTTCAATTAAAGATAAGTTATTTTTAATTCTATCAATTTTAGTAACTGGTTTTTTAGTAGGTTTTTTAACAACTTTTGGAGTTGTGACAACTTTTGGTTCAATTGATGTTTTTGGTAAAACTTCCTTAGTTGTTTGTTTTTTAGGTTCTGATTTTAAAGCTTCTTTAAGCTTTTTTTCTAAAACTTCTTCATCTTTTAGAATTTGTTCTTCTTGCTCCATAGAAGATTTAATACTATCAATTTGAGATTCTAATTCATTAAGTTCTTTTTGAGTATAGGATAAAACATTTTTAACATTAGGTA
>JAYYJK010000006.1:0-15259 GCA_036146255.1 Nanobdellota archaeon | reverse complement strand
AATGTAGATAAAGTATTAATTGACTATATTGCAGATGAATTCAAAAAAGAACACGGAATTGATTTAAAAGCTGATCCTCAATCAAATCAAAGAATTAAAAATGCTGCAGAGAAAGCAAAAATTGAGTTATCATCTAAACTTGAAGTTGATATTTCAGAACCTTTTATTACTGCTGATGCTGCTGGACCTAAACACCTTGAGATGAAAATTACAAGATCTAAGTTTAATGAATTAATTTCAGACATTTTAGCTAAGTTAAAAGTTCCAACTCAACAAGCAATTAAAGACTCAGGATTATCACAATCAGATATTGATAAAATTATTTTAGTTGGAGGTTCAACTAGAATTCCTGCTGTTCAAGAATTAGTTAAAGAGATTTCAGGTAAAGATGCTGATAAATCAGTTAATCCTGATGAAGCTGTTGCTATGGGAGCTGCAATTCAAGGAGGAGTTTTAGCGGGAGAAGTTAAAGATGTTCTTCTATTAGATGTTACACCTCTATCTTTAGGAATTGAAACATTAGGTGGAGTTTTCACTAAAATGATTGAGAAAAATACAACAATTCCTACTAAAAAATCACAAGTATATTCAACTGCAGAAGATAACCAATCAGCTGTAACAATTAGAATTGCTCAAGGAGAGAGATCAATGTTTGGAGATAACAAAGTTTTAGGATCTTTTAACTTAGAAGGAATTCCACCTGCACCTAGAGGTGTTCCTCAAATTGAAGTTACATTTGATATTGATGCTAATGGTATTGTGAATGTTTCAGCTAAAGATATGGGTACTCAAAAAGAACAATCTATTAAAATTGTTGCTTCATCAAACTTATCAGACGAAGAAATTCAAAAAATGCAAGAAGATGCAGAAAAACATGCTGAAGAAGATAAGAAAAGAAAAGAAGAAATTGAGACTGTAAATTCAGCTGAACAAATGGTTTATCAAACTAAGAAAACATTTGAAGAAAACAAAGATAAAGTTGATCAAGGAAAAGTTGGTCCAATTATGTCTAAGTTAAATGATTTAGATGCCGAACTTAAAAAAGAGAGTAGAAATGTTGAGACTATTAAAACAATGATGGATGATATTAACAAAGATGCACAAGCAGTATTTGCTGAAATGTATCAAAACATGTCTCCTGAAGAACAAGCAAAAGCAGCAGCTGAAGCAGGAGTTGATCCAAGCGCGGCAGCAGGACAGGGGGCTAGTGAATCTTCTGATGAAAAAGTTGTTGACGTAGAAGCTTCTGAAAAAGATTCAGAAGATAAAAAATAATTTTTTAATTTATTTTCAATTTTTTAAATTATATTATACTACTTTTTTTAGTTTTTACAATTATTTTTATTCTATAGATTAACTTACTTTAATTATTATGTTAATTGAATTATCTTGTTTTTTTCTAACTAAGTAAATTTTTTTACTACTTTTTGTAACTCCTTTAATTTTATATCATCCATTTTATAAAACGTACTTAGTACGTTTTATGAAAAATAAAAATATACGCAAGGAGTTGAATATTTCGACATTGAGAAGATTTTTTTACTTACTTATATTTTTATTATTTTTTGTAATTTCATATTCAAATTCTTATGCTACTTGGTATGATCCTAATTTTCAATTTAAAATCCCTATTGATTTGAGTGTTAGTTCTGGAACTACCCAAGTAAACCATTCAGTTGAAATAGTTATTAATTCTTCTATGGTAGGTCCTAGTTTTATTTGGTCAAATGAGTGTAATGGGAATTCATTTAGAGGAAGATTTGTAAATAGTTCTCAAGAAGGAGAACTACCACACTTTGTTTCTAATTGTTCTATTTCTAATCAAAGTATGAGTGTTTGGGTGAAAATTGATGAAATAATTTCAACTACTCCAATAACAATATATCTGTACTATGGAAATAATGCTGGAACTTATAGTTCTAATCCTGAAAATACTTTTACATACTATGCTAATTTTAGTGAGTTTACCTTTGGTTCTGGGTCTAGTCAAGATGCTGATGGATTTTATAATATCTTAGATAATGGTAGGGCTGTGAATGTTTATGGAAATACATGGAAATCACTCTCTGGTCAAACTTGGAATATTGATAATAGCGGAAATGAAATTTTAGAAATAGATATGATTGTACAAGACTGTGGAGAAATTGTTGGTTTTGGACTCTTAACTACTGATAGTATCTCATCACCGAGAACATATAAATGGTGTGGTAGCCAAGGGTGGGGTGTTGCTCCTGAAGTTACTTACAGTGGTCTTGGGACATGGCAAAGAGTACAAGCTATTTTAAATGATTTTACTGAAGTTGCCACAAGATTTCATTTAGCTGCTGATGATGATGCAGATGGGTCTACAAATTATACGTATAGGGATGTGAAAATTAGAAAGTATCATAGTGTTGAACCTAGCTATAGTTTTGGAATTGAAGAGGTTGCAAATGTTTCTTTAATTTACAAGTCACCTGATGACAATTTTAGAACTAGAATGACAACATTTCCAATTAGCTGTGGTGGTATTACAATTAATACTTCTAGTTTGGAAAATGTATCTCTATATGGTAACTTCTCTGGGACTTATGAACTCTATGACACTGAAAACCTTTCAGGATTAAGTGATAATGCAACATTTTCTGTAACTGTACCAAATGTTGATGCTAGTTATTTATGGAATTGTGAAATTTATGATAATGCTGGGAATAGTGATTTTGGAGATACTAATTATACTATTGAAGTTGATATTACTCCTCCTAGTGTTACAATTATTTCACCTCAAGGATTAGTTAATGATGTAACGCCAAGACTTAATATTTCATTTAATGAGAATGTTAGTTCTGCTTGGTATAGTATAGATTCTAGTAATAATGTATCATTATGTACTCAATGTAATTTTTCTTCGGATAATTTTTTACATCTCTCAGAAGGAAGTTATTCTATAGAAGTGTTTGCTCAAGACGATGTAGGTAATGTGGATTCTTTAACAGAATTGTTTAATGTAGATATGAATTCAACATATTTTGATAATTTTAGTGATAATTCTTCAATTGATATTTTTTCAGAATCTAAATGGAATGGGTCAGCAATTACTTTTTCTGGAGGGTTTGAATATTATGAAGGTATTGCTGTAGGTATTGGGCCAAATGATTTGACATTTGTTCCTAATCAGTTAAATGGTGCTCCAAATGCTGGAGATGTAGGAACTAATTGTAATGATTCTTGTTGGTTTATTGATCCTTTTGGTAATAATAGATCGGTTTTTGCCGGCGATATGGACATTGTAGCTTTTGATAGTGATTCTACTACGGAGGGATTTATTATTTATTCAAATACTGATGTTGAAACTCGTTTTGCAGGAATTAACACTGAGAGTGGACCTTATTTTTTTGCTGCATGTTTTAGTTCAGGACAGTGGTTTTATGATGATAATGATGGATGTACAATTCCTTTTACACCAAATGCTGATGATGTAATTGTTGCAAATTTAACATGGGGAATTACAAATGTTAGTGAAATCTCAATTAGTGGAACAGGTAGTTCAATTGTAACTTCAAAAGAAATTAATACTTCACTTCCAATTTATTCTATTGAGAATATAACTTGGAGTGAGCTTAACACTGATATAAATAATACTATTGCTGTTGAGTTATCTCTTGATTCGGGAATTACTTGGCACAATATTTCAAATGGAGGTAATTTAACTAACATTACTCCTGGAAATAGTTTAGTTTATAGAATAAATATGACTTCTGAGAATCAAAGAGAAATTGGTATTGATTCAATTAATATTACTTGGTCACACATACAAATTGGAGAACCTACTATTATATTACTTTCTCCTGAAGATAATGCAACACTTATTAGAGGAAATAATCTTGAATTTTTATTTAATGTGAGTGACGATGATACTAATTTAACATGTAATCTTTTTATTAATAGTAATTTGACTCAAAGTAAATCTTGTACTCCAAATAGTACTATTTCATTTAATGTTAGTGATTTTGGAATTGGTACTTATAACTGGACTATTCAAGTACTAGATAATGATAGTTTTATAGTTAATTCCAGTACTAGATATTTTAATGTTGAGAGAAGTATTTTTATCGATGTTGATAAGTCTCTAAGTTATTTGTCTTCTAATATGTATTTAGTTGAATTAAAAATTGAAAATAAATTTGATATTCCCTATAATGGGACATTACTTGACTTTGTTTATGAGAATTTTACCTATGGTTCATTTAGCAGGATTAATGATTTTAGTAATACAATTTCTGGTTTAAAATATAGTGGAGATGTTATTGGATGGAATTTATCTTTAAGCGGAAACGAAACACAATATATTAATTATTCCCTTTTAGGAGTTGATAATTATATGTTAATTGATACATATATCGTTGGCTTTGAGTAATTTAATTTTTGAAAAATTAATAAATTAAGATTTAGTTTTTTGAATTATTTCAAGCAGTTCTTCATACTTATCTACAATTGCAATTGTTTTCCCTTGATCTAGAGTTTCTCTTTTGTGAACTCCCCATGTCACTCCAATTGATTTTATTTGTACTTCTTCAGACTCTTTCAGGTCGCCTAATGTATCAGTTATGAAGAGACATTCTTCTTTTTTTAGATTATATTTGTCTAAAATTATTTGGAATTTTTTTACTTTTGATACCTCTATGTCAAATCCTAAAATTTCTTTAAATGAGTTTTCTTTTTCAATTAAAGATAAGAAATGTTTTACATTATACGTTGGTGCTGATGTATTTATGAAGAGTTGATAGTTATTTTCTAGTTCTTCTATTAATTCTTTTGCTCCACTATAAAATGAATCTTTTGTTGTATCGTTTAGGAAAAAAGCATCAATTTCTTCTCGATGTTCCTTTACAAACTTTTGGATAATAGGATGTGAATGTGCATTTCCATGAAATATCTCTTCAATTTCACTCCCTGATATCTCTGGATGATGAATTAATGTAAATTTATGAAGAGTTTCTCTTGAATCCATGAGAACCCCATCAAAATCAAAAATAATACTTCGTATCATTTTTGGTCACCACTCAAAGTTCGTAGAAAATCAAAAATAATTGCTTTAATCATCTTTTTTCTTTGTTGTTTTTTTTGTGGTTGTTGTTTTCTTTTTAGTCGCTGTTTTCTTTTTAGCTGGTGCTTTCTTCTTTGCAACAGTTACAATTGGGTTTTCTTTGTCTACTTTTCCATCAGATATTTTCATCATAGTTTTACACTTTGGATAGTTGTCACAACCTAAAAATTCTCCATAAAATGATTTTCTAAGTTTCATGTGTCCCTCATTACATGTTGGACATGTCATTCCTTCTTCTTCATATTTTTTATGACCTAATTTTGCTTCCTCTTCTTCTGGAGTCTCGGGATTAATACATACTTTTCTCATATTTCCTTCAGTTTTTCCATTTAGAATCCAAATTTTTCCATCTTTATCTACAGCGTCTTCTTCAAGGCCTCTAATTACTCCAACTGGTGCGTTAAAGATTGTTTTACAATCAGGATATTTGTCACATGCAATAAAGTATTTTTTAAATTTCTTAGATTGCTTTAAAACTAAAGTTCCTTCTGAACATTGAGGGCATGGAGCAATTCTCGCCATTGCTGCTCTTGCAAGTTTTGCTGCATCTGCTAATCTTTCTCCAAGTTTGATTTCTTTTGATTTAATATCATCTAAAATTTTTCCCAATTCTTCTTTTGCAACATTTAATACTTTTTCTGGAGTTGATTTTTCTTCTCGAATTTCTTCCATCTCTTCTTCAAATTTTCGAGTAAGTTCTTCATCAACTAATGCTGGCATCTCATCTGCAATTACTTCATCCATTTTAATTCCAAGTTCTGTTACTTTAATGGATTTGTCAATAATATAACCTCTTTTTCTAAGGTTTTCTAAAATATCAGCTCTTGTTGCTTTAGTACCCAAATTTCTTTTTTCTAGTTCCTTAATAATGGACGCATCTGTGTATCTTTTTGGAGGAGATGTTTGTTTTTTATTTTCAGAGATTTTTTTATTTATTACTTCTTCACCTTTGTCTAGTTTTGGAAGTTCAACATCTTCAAATTTAAGATAAGGTTCATAGAGTAGATGCCACTGAGGATCAATTGTTCTTGTTCCTTTTAGAATAAAATTGTGGTTATTAATATCTACTGTGATAGTGTTTGTTTCCCGAGTTGCTGGTTTTCCAAATACTGCAAAAAATCTTTTTACAATTAAGTCATATACTTTTTTTTCCTGATCTGTTAAGTTTCCTGTAAGTTCACCTGTCGGATGTATTGCTGGGTGAGCTGGATCTGATTTCTTACCTTCATTTGGTTTGAGAGAAGGATTGATTTTTTTAACGAGTTGTGCCTTTTCTCTGTAGTTTGGCATTTTTTCTAATTTTTCTAATTTCTTATCTAACTCTAATTCTTTAGGTAATTTTTGTGATGATGTTCTTGGATAGGAAGTGACTCCTGAAACATAGAGTTTTTGTGCAATTTCTAATGTTCTTTTAGGAGAGTAACCTAGATGATTTGATGCTTCCATTTGAAGAGATGTTAAATCAAAAGGTGTTGGTACATTTTGCTTGAATTGACGAGCAGTAATATCTTTGATAATTCCATTTTTTCCTTTGGTTTCTTCTACTACTTGTTTTTTGAAATCCTCGTCAAATATTTTATTTCTATCTACTGTTTTTTTCTTTTCAGTTTCAGTATTTTTATCATCATCACCTTCTAAATCTTCATCTGCATTAGCATCTTTTTTTATTAATTGTTGTTCTTTTGCAATATCTAGAGGTAGTTCATATTGTGCTTTAATATTAGTTGATTTACATGTTCCATCTAGAAATACTTCCCAGAATGTTTCTGGATTAAATGCTTCAATTTGTTTTTCTCTAGTTGCTAAAAAGTGAAGTGCAGGTGCTTGGACTCTTCCTGTTGAGAGCACTTTAAATTGACCTGCTCCTTTTTTAATTGACTCAGTGAATGCTCTTGATAAATTAATTCCATAAAACCAATCTAAATGGTGTCTCGTATCACCTGCGTTTGCTTGACCCCATTCTAGATGTGGTTGCTTATTATCATAGGCTTTTTGTAGATCTCCTTTTGTAAGTGTTGAGAATTTCATTCTATTTGCATCTTTTCTTCCAAGTGCAAATCTTACAACATTGAGACCAATTACTTCTCCTTCAATATCAAAGTCTGATGCTACTGTTACTTCGTCTGCATTTTTTCCTAGAATCTCGAGGCATTTAATGTAATCTTTTGTGTAGGCTAATTCTTTAGATGTTTTCCAAGTTGCCTTCCATTCAGTATCAAATACGGGATATGTCCATGACTCCCCCCCTTTTTCTCCAAGGCCATATAAATGGCCTACTGCTGAAGCTACAAGGATGTTTTTTCCGTTTCTAGTTACTTGATAATAATTTACTCCTGATTCTTTGAGTTTTTTTGCTGAACCTAGTGCTTCTGCAATTTTTTGAGCTGCTTGAGGTTTTTCAGATACAATTAATTCGTAGGACATTTTTTAATTCTAGTAAAATTAGGGTATTGTTTTTTATAAGAGTTTGGTACTAAAGGTGTAGAACATAGAGTATTAATTATCTCCTATGAATAAACCTTTACCGTCAATAAGAGAAACAAAATACATCACATTATCTGCTCTTAAAGCATTAAAAATTGTTTGAGAAATAAACTCTAAATCTTGATTTATTTGAAATGATATTTTTTGTTTACGATGTGAAATCATAATACCAAAATGCTTTTTAAACGAATTTTTTATCCGTAAAAAATCACTTTCGGAGATATTTCTACTTATTTCTAAAGTAACTTCTACACTCATAAATATTCTTAGTTTTTTTTGTTTATATTTTTTGTGCTTAAATTTTTATAGTACTATAACCATATTAATTTATGCAAGAATTATATAAGAAATTATCTCAATATAAAAAAGAAGATATTTGTATTATTTCTGATTTTGATGCTACACTTACCCAAGCAATTAAAAAAGATATGTCAAAGGGATCAGATTCTTTTTCAGTATATGAAAACAATCCACATCTTTTGGGAGAAGAATATATAGTACTAACAAATAAGCTTTTTGAAAAATATTATACTATAGAACAAGACCCTAATGTGGCTAGAAATAAGAAAGAGTTGGCAATGATTGAATGGTGGACAAAAGAATTTGAATTATATAAAAAATATGGTTTAAGTCAAGATGTTTTTATTGAAATTATTGAACATAAACTCATTGAATTAAAAAATCATGTAGAAGATTTTTTGGAATTAAGTCATTCTATGAATATCCCTGTTGTTATTTTTTCTGCAGGTGTGTATAATTTAATCCATGGTTTTTTACAAAAAATTAATGCTGATTTTAATAATGTTCATGTTGTTGCAAATATATTTAAATTTGATAATTCTGGAAATTTTGTTTCAACTAAAGGAGATATAATTCATTCACTTAATAAAAATTTTGAAGAATTATCTCATCTTCCAGTCTATTCTGATTTGCAAGGTAAGAAAGTTGCAATTGTTTTAGGAGATTCAATTTCTGATATGAATATGGTTCGTGGTGGAAATTTTGAAGAAGTGATTTCTATTGGTTTTTTCAATACATTACCTGGACATAAAGATTATGACAGAAGACTTAAAGCACATAAAGAAACTTTCGATATTGTATTAGATGGTAGAGAAGACTTTAGCAACATTGTTGAGTTGGTTAAGTTAATTGAATAAATTTATAACTATAAATTTCCTATTAGTACTATGACAAAAATTCTTTTTTTCGACTGGGATGGAACTCTGTGTTCAAAGAGAGTTTCAGAGGAAGCTAATATTCTTAGGACTCAGATGTTTGAATCTTCTTTAAATAAAAAAGAACTGATTAAATTACAACATAATAATAACAATAATCATTATGGTTTAGTTCAATCTTATATTGCTTCATATCTTGGTGTTGATGATCTATCTTCTTCTTATGTTAAAAGTATCCAAGCAAATACTTTTTGTACTCACTACATTCATTCCATTACTAAAGAGGACCTTTTATTTGATGTTGATGAGTTAAAACAATTTAAACTAAAACATAATGTTAAATTTGTAATTGTAACATCTCTTTGGGAAGGAGGAATTAAATTAAGTCTAGATAAACTCGGTATTAAAGATATATTTGATGGAGTTTATGGTTGTTCTCATGATCTTTCAACTACGAAGCAAGATAATTTAGAAAAAGCAATTTCAGAGATTGAAGGAGAACCTTTACTTATGTCTGGAGATAGAGGAGAAGATGTTGATGCAGGAATTGCTTGTAACTTGAAAACTTTATTTTGTAACTATGGACATGGTTCTGTAGAACATGCTAATTTTTCAATTGAAGAGCCCAAGGATTTATTCCCAATGCTTGAAAAAATTATTAATGATAATTAATACTCAACTCTTTGAGGTAATTCTTTTTTTATTTCTTTTTTCCACAGCATGTCAAGATAATCTTGTTTTTGCATTTTTGCATTTTTAGCTAATCTTGCTAAACCTTTATCAAATTTAGATCCATATTGTGCTGCTTTTTTTTGTCTCTCAAGATACTTTTCCTCTAGTTTTGTATGTTCTCTTGTTGCATCTCTTAGAACAATTTTTGATCTTACTTCTGAATTTAGGTAAGGTTTTGCTTCAACTTCGTCTTTAATTTCCTCAATTTTTTCTAGGTCTAATTTATATTTTGCAGGAATTGATAATGCATAGTTGATGAGTTCTTTATCTAAAAATGGAACCCTTAATTCTTGAGTAAAGTTCATTGTAATTACATCATCACGATAAAGGTCTCTTTGATGCATAATTTTGAGTCCTTCATAACATTCCTGATTTGGATCTTTTGCTTGTTTATGTCTTCTATATCCTGCAAATATTTCTTCTGAACCAAGACCTGAAAACATTATATCAATTTCATCTTCTTGTGCTCTTTTACATGCCAGATAAAATGGCAAAGCAACCGATACTTTGATATAATCATTATCTTCAATTAAATTCATCACATCAATTGTTTGTTGTTCTAGTTCATCAACATGAGTTGTTGCTACATGAAATCTTAAAAAATGTTTTCTTGAAATTTCATCTGCATAAATTAAATCTTGTGCTTCTTCAATATTGTTTCCTTCTATTTTTGCCGTGTATGCTATGAAATCACAATTGAGTTCTTTTAGAATTAATGCAATTACTGTTGAATCAATTCCACCTGAAAATAAAAGCCCTACTTTTTTTTCTTTATTTGTTGGAAGTCTTTTTTTTACTGCTTCTTTAAGTAATTTCCAAGTCTTATCTTTTATTGTGTGGTATTCATCTTGAGTTTCTTGGTGAGGTTTTTGAAGTTCTCTTTGTTCAATCATAACTTCCTTATTTTCTATGTTATAATGTAATATTTCATTAGGTAAGAGTTCTTTAGCATGTTCGTGCAATACTTTTTTTTCTGAAGCAAATTCCAAATTTGAATTTTCGTCAACAAAATACCAAAGAGGTTTAACTCCAAGAGGGTCTCTAGCGAGAGTTAAGAGACTATCTTTTAGATAGGCAAATGCGTAATCTGCTGAGAGAGGTGAGAGAGTTTCTGCAGAGATTTTTTCTTGAGTATCCAGATAGGCAAGAAGTGTTTGGGTATCTGAGTCTGTAGTTATTTTGAGTTGTTTGTTTAATTCCTTATAATTGTAAATCTCACCATTAAATATTAAAATTCCTTTTCCTTGAATTGGTTGAGGTTGAAAACCTTCTATTGAATGCAAACCATGCCCAAGCGTTATTGATGAAATTTCATCAATGACTTGTGTCACCTTGTCTTTAGGACTAAAATCGACTAGAGATTTGGTAATTTCAAGTTTATTTCCATCATAGATTCCATAAGCCTCTTTTCCTCTTTGTTCTAATGTACTTAAAGCTTTGAGGGTTTTTTCTTTAGAATTTTCATGATTTACAAATCCAATAATTGAACACATAAAAAAGAGAAGTGTTTTGAATTTAAATATATATAGTAAAACGATCTAATTTAAAACAAAAAAATTTTTTCTCGCTTCTTCTATTGAAGTCTCTGTCATTGAATCAGATCTAAATGTTAAAGAAATATCTTTAAGATCAAACATTGATAAATAATTCATAAGATTCAATGTTATTAATTCAAGCTTTTCATTTTCCTCAATGTACACTGTAAAACTTAGACTAGTATAATTCTTAAAAACTTTATAATCATATGCAAATAATGGGTCGCTAACCCTTACCTCCAATTTTTTTATTACTTGAGGGACATATTTCTCGAAACTCTCAAAAATGCTATTTATATGATCTTGATTAAAAGGAAATTCTTTTTTAGCATTAAATGAAATATTTGAATGTAGTTTATATGATGGAGAAATTGATACTTTCTTGCAAACTAAATTTATATTAGAATATGATCTTTTCAACGATTCTAAAATCTTTGAAGAAAGCTCTCTACATTCTACATATGGAACATCTTTAACTTCAATTTCAATTATTATATTATAATTATTTTTTTCTAGATTAATTGATATTTCTTTAATTTTGAAATCTGATTTAATTAAAAAAGAACTTACTATTGTAATTATGTTTTTTTGAATATAGGTCCTATTTTTTTGAAATACTTCTTTTTCAATATATTGATGATCTCTATTTTGAATCGATTCAAACTCTAATTTAATATCTTGAGAAATATTCCTTTTTGAAAACATAAGTATCTTTCTTTTTTTTATTATATAATACTTTTGTTTTAAGCTTTTATTAATTTAAATTTTTCAGCAATAAAATACTCAAGTAAATCTTTTAGATTTACAATACTCAAAAATTTGAAATTTTTGGTATGTAACCTTGGAACTTAAGATTAATTATTTAAATTTTTTTTATGTAGTATCCTAGAAGTTGTTCCAAGTTCACAATAATATTAATTTCTGAGTTTCTCAGAAATGTAATGATCTAGTAAATCCTTTAGATTTACTATATCTTCAATATTATATTTGATTAATTTTTCTAATGCTTGCAAATCTCCTTGTTTATATTTTTTCCAAAGCCTTACAGCTTCAAATCCATTCACATTTGCAACATCTTCTGGTCTTGATATCCCTAGCTGTAATTCAATATTTTTCAACCCTCCTGAGTACCCTAATTCTTTGAGTAAAAATCTTAAGTCTAGATGAATCAAATCATATTTATGATTTCCGTGATGTTCAATAAATGGCATATCAAATTGTTTTCCATTAAATGTTACTATGATGTCAAATTCTTTTAATTTTTCATATGCTTCATGTAAGTCTTTTCCTTGAATGTAGACTTTTGGTTCTTCACCATCATAAATACCAATTGTTGTAATTTGATGGGACCACCGAGACAAACCGGTTGTTTCAATATCTACATAAGCAATTTTTCCTAAGTCTTTTAATTTCCAATGTTCTCTTTCTTTGAGTTTATTTTTAAAATAAGTAATGTTTTTTTCATCATGTGCTTGCTTTGCAAAAAAAAGTTCTGTTTTTATTTTATCAAGTTTTGATTGTGGAAGACAATTTAATTCGTGATGTTGTTCTAAGAATTGATTCCAGTTTTGAATCCCTGCTTCTTTGATTTTTTTTTCTGAAGATTCTGAAATTCCATCGATGAAAGAAAAGGTATTTTGTATCATAGATAATTCTGTTACTATTGATTTTTAAAGATTAGTTACTCAAATATGTAAACTTAAAAAATAAAGAAGTATTATTTAAATAAATAATATATAAATTCTAATTGATTGTAAATATTTTTTAATAAGTGATAGTTTTACTATCACGCTCCTCAGTGATTTTCTCAATGAATTCTTCTAGAGAACATGTAAATTCTTCATTTTTACCGTTTACAAACTTTCTGGATCTTACTGAGACTGTGTTGTTTTCGATGTCTTTGTCCCCTAAGACTAGCATGTAATTTGGTTTGTCAACTTCTCTTGCCATTGCAATTTTTTTACCAACACCCTCATTTGAGAAATCTGTTTCAACTCTAAATCCTAACTTAAATAATTGTTCTCTTATAGTATTACAATAATCTTTGTGTCTATCTGCAACATTAATAATTTTAATTTGTGTTGGAGATAACCATAGAGGGAATTTTCCTGCAAAATGTTCAATCATAATTGCCATGAATCTCTCAACTGAACCAAGAACTGCTCTGTGAATCATTACTGGTTGTTCTGGAGTTCCTTTATCTGATTCGAATTTTAGTTCAAACCTCTCCGGTAAATTAAAATCTAGTTGAATTGTTGGACATTGATGTACTCTTCCTAAACAATCTTTTAATCTAAAGTCAATTTTTGGTCCATAAAATGCTCCATCTCCTTCACAAATTTCAAATTCTTTTCCATTTCTTTTAATTGCTTCTTCAAGAGCTTTTTCAGCTTTATCCCAAATTTCTTTTGTTCCAATTGCATTCTCGGGTCTAGTTGAGAGTTCAATTTCATAATCCATTTGAAATACATCTTTATACACATAATCTACAAATTGTAAGACTTTATCGATTTCATCTACAATTTGATTCTCTGTACAGAAAATATGGGCATCATCTTGACAGAATTTTCTCACTCTTGTAAGTCCGGATAATGCTCCTGATAATTCATTTCTATGAAGTGCACCAAAATCAGCAATCCTTAGAGGTAGATCTTTATATGATTTAAATTCATTTTTGAAAATTAAACAATGAGATGGACAATTCATAGGTTTTAAAGAATATTCCTGATCTTCAATTTTTAGAGAAAACATATCTTCTGCATATTTTGCAGCATGACCTGAGATTTCCCATAATTTTTTGTTAAACATATTTGGAGTCATTACTTCCCTGTAATCTTGTTCTCTATAAATTTCCCTGATAAAGTTTTGAAGCTCTTTGTAAATTGTATATCCTTTAGGTAGAAAGAAAGCCATTCCTGGTGCAAATTCATGATTCATGAATAATTTCATTTTTTTACCTAAGATTCTATGGTCCCTTTTTTTTGCTTCTTCAAGCATTGCATAATGTTCTTCCATCTCAGATTTTTTCCAAAATGCTGACCCATAGATCCTATTTAATTGTTTATTGTCTGCATTTGCTCTCCAGTATGCTTTTGTTACTCTCTCTAGTTTGAATGCTTTAATCATACCTGTTCTTGGTAGGTGTGGTCCAGTACAGATATCTTTAAATTCTCCTTGGGAGTAAAATTGAAAACCTTTGTCATCTACTTTTCCTTCACCTGCTTCATCTCCTGAGAGATTTCCTTTTTCAATTCCCTCAATAATTTCTAATTTGTATTTATTATCTTTGAAAAATTCTCTAGCTTCTTGAGCTGAGAGATACTCTTTTGTAATTTCAAGATTTTCTTTAATGATTTTTTGCATCTCTGCTTCAATTTTTGAAAGGTCTTCTTCTTTTAATTCATCATAATCCACATCATAATAAAATCCACTCTCAATTGCAGGACCAATTGTGATTTTTGCTTCTGGGAAAACCCTAAGGATTGCTTGTGCAAAAACATGTGCTGTTGTATGTCTTAAAATATCTAGAGACTCAGGGGTTCTAGACGTTATAATTTCTACATGAGAATCCTCCTTGATGGTAGTAGTTAGGTCTAAAAGTTCATTATTTGCTCTAAATGCAATTGCTTGACGAGCTAGACCTTCAGAAATTGAACTTGCAATCTCTAAACCACTTACTTCTTTTTCAAATGTTTTTTGTGTACCATCAGGTAGAGTAATTCTTACCATAGAATAGTTGAGAGAAAGAGGTTTATAATGATTATGCTACTCTTTCTTCTAATTTCTGTTTTTTTACATAAAATGGTTTTTCAAATGTATTTCCCAATGATACAAACAAAGATGATTGAAGTTGTTGTGTCAACTCAAAACAATTTCCTGTTTTAATTAAATGGGGGTAATGTAATAATTTTTTTGAAATTTCTTCAAACGAATCTAGAGAATTAGTTTTAAAGTAATGTTTCTTTTGAATTAAACCAAGTTCTGAATCACTAATTAAAACTTTTGTTTTGTTTTCTGGAAATAACTGAGATAATTTATACTCAAAAGGACTTTTAAATAAAAGAGGTAGAGAAGATTTTTTTGTATCTCGTGTTAGGGCAAGATAAGGAGAAATTGTATATTGCTCACCAAAATTTGTTAAGTCTGTACCAAACCTCATTGAAGAAATCATATTTGAACCTTCACATAATCTTCCACATTCATGTAATAGAGAAACTTGAAAATAACGAATATAATCCCTTAAATTA
>JAYYJK010000005.1:0-14275 GCA_036146255.1 Nanobdellota archaeon | reverse complement strand
AATTAATTTTAAGATTATTATTAATTTCTCTAAAGGTAACTTTATAAATAATAAATACTACTGAACAAGTACAATGAAATACATACTTGGAATAGTATTACTATTATTAATTCCATTTGCAACCTTTGCAGATGAAGAAATCTCAGATGAAGATAAAGCTAAGTTTGAAGAAATTACTTCACCTATAACGAAAATTTACAACCTTGTAAAATACGTTGCAACAGCAATAGCATCACTGATGTTATTATTTTCAGGAATAATTTTCATGACTTCAGGCTCTGACAAAAATAAAAGAGATAACGCTAAAGATATGGCAACATATGTTATTATCGGATTAATTGTAATATGGGTCGCACCAATTTTAATTTCATACTTAATGGAATAATTATTACAGTTTTAACCCAACTCAGTTTTGGGTTTGACTGTAACTATTTTGAACAAGAAAAAGAAATATGTCAACAACACCCAGAACTCATTCCAAATTTAATCCTTAAAGATTCAACCCACCCAAACCATGAATTCGTAACTGAATTTAACAATAATCAAGATATTGAAATAGAAACAATTTCAAAGAAATATCTAAAAGATGTCTACCTTAAAATAACAAGAATTGAACCATCAATTATCTACCAAAACCAAACTATAGTCCCAGACCAAACAACAGTATATACACAATATGATTACAAGATAGAGTTACCAAAATCCAACAAAGAATGTAAAAATAAATATGAATACCAATTAAACGAATATTTACCACAAAAACAAGAAGTAACATCTAAATTAAAAATTGAAAAACAATTACATCTAAAATTAATTGTAAAAGAAAAGACATACGCAAAAAAAGAAGATGGATGTAAATTAAAAAAAACATATACTTACACAGAACAAATTACACTCAGAGATCAAATCAATTTAAGTAGAATAATACTTAACCAATCACAATTCACAATAACTGATATATATGGTGATACAATGAAAGGACAATTAGAATCTTATTACAATACAAATATACATTTTGATAATTCATTTTATGAACAAATCAATTTCATATATACCCCACAACTAAATCATAATTACCTCTCACTCAGAGCAGTTAAAGTAAATCAATCAAAAAAAAGTAATTTAACTAATACAAATAATAACTTATACATCAACTCAGAAAACTGTCAAACAACTACGAATTCATTTTTCAATAAAACAATAAACAACTGTTCAAAAAACATAATACAAGAGCCAACTACTCATAAACAAAAACAAGATAAATCATCACTAGGTACATTTTACCTACTCTCAATTTTCGCACTAATTAATTACATAATATTCAAATTCCTAAAAAATCAAAAGTTTTTCATCATACCATTATTAGCCCTATTACTAATACCAAATCCAACCTTCGCTATTTTTAATGAGTCCAGAGATAGGGGACGAGAGAACTCAAAATCCAAGACTTATTCTAACTCTAAAGAAATTATATAAAATATACTAAAAGTCTAAAAAAGACCCTATTTAGTGTGTATAAAACTTTAACATCAATAATACTTATTTTTCATACTCTTATCAATAATTAGATTAAAGTAAATACATTAATTTATATACTCATTTTTTTTCTTTTTCTTTATGAACAATAAAGCAATAGCGCCTGTTGTGACAGTTGCCCTTCTTTTAGTTATTAGCGTATTAGCGACAATTTCACTTCAAACTTGGTTTTCTTCTTATCAAAGTTCTTTAGTTTCTAATTTAAATTCTGTAAATTCTCAGGTACAGAGTAGTTTAGAGATTGAAGCAGTTTTAAATGATGTACTTTATTTAGAGAATAAATTAGATACTTTAGAAATAGTAAGAATTGAAATTGACTCAATCGAGTGTAGTGATACATCAGGTACATTTTCAAGAGGAATTCATAAAATAAATATTTCTTCTTGTTTATCACTTGTAACTTCTTCATTACCAACTATTAGAATCATTACTGAAGATTCTGTGATGCAGGAGAGTTTTTATTATGATGCTTCAAGTTTTACTTCTAATCCTGCTAGTTCTGCTTCATTAATTAATGCAACTGCTCTTTTTGGAGATAATCCTATTGATGCAGGAGATGGTTTTTATGAGTTCAACTTTGTAGAATATAACAATAATCTCTATTTCAATAATTATAATTCATCTACAGGAGTTGAACTTTATGTTTATGATGGTAATGAGATGAGTCTAGTTGAAGATCTCAGAACTGAGAGTAATTTTGGTTCAAACCCTATTTATATGACTGTGAGTAATGGAGAATTATTTTTTGCAGCAGAAAGATCATCAACAGAGGGAATTGAATTATTTAAGTATAATGGAACATCAATATCTCTTATTGAAAACTTTGCATCAGGAGCTGCAGATTCTGACCCTTCTTACTTAATTGATTATAATAATGAACTATATTTTTCAGCAACTGATGGAACTATAACACCAAAAACTGAACTCTACAAATATAGTGGAAGTACTATTACTTTAGTTGAAGATATTAACCCAGGAACAGGTTCATCATTTTTTTCTTATCCTTATATTCATAATAATAATTTATTTTTTAGTGCAAATGATGGAACTTTTGGAGTTGAAGTATTTACCTATAATAGTTCTTCAGGTGTTAGTAGAATTTCTGATATTAACAATGGTTCTTCAAATTCAGAACCAAATGAGTATATAACGTTTTTAGGAGATCTTTATTTTTCAGCAAGAAATAGTAGTATAGGTTATGAATTATTTAAATATGATGGATCTTCAGTTAGTTTAGTTGAAGATATTCATCCAGGGTCTACAGGTTCTAACCCTAGATCATTAACCATATATCAAGGAGAGTTATACTTTAGTGCTTCAACTTCAGCTACAGGAATAGAGTTATTTAAATATGATGGATCTTCAGTTAGTTTAGTTGAAGATATTATTCCAGGAACTTCAAGTTCAAGACCCTCAGAGTTAAGAGTTTATAACAATCTTTTATATTTTGGAGCATTTGATGGGTCATCTACTTATAGTTTATATACTTATGATGGTACTACAGTTGAGAGAGTTTTAGATCTTAGAAACTCAGCACCAGGTAGTTATGAAGTAGAGTTATTTGAGTTTAGAGGAGATTTATATTATAGAGGTTATGAAACAATTTAAGTTAATTTTATAAATTATTATAACTTGCTAGTAGTTATGGATGAAAACAAAATTCCATTTTATATTGCAAAATATATTATTGAAAAATCAGAAGAATTAGCAGATACAATAACTAAACCATGCACCTTTTATATCCAGGGTCCAAAACCTAATGGAAATGGAACTATAAGAGAATCAAGAGTTGTTGAGGGAACTTCTCCAGATGCAGTTGATTATATGATCAGAGAAGGTTTATTCTTTAACCCTACACAAACACCATCTGAGAATAATTTATTTTCTACAAATAATGGTAATATTAGTGTTCTAAGAGGTAGATTTAATTTAGAAGGTAAATTTAATTATGAAAAAGTGGGATCATCTGTAACTTTGGTAGTAGATGCAAAGTTAGAAGAAAATCCTGATTTAGACTTAATGAGAAGCGAAGATTTATTTAAACAAATGTATGGTTTTTTAGGTTTAGGCTTAACTAATGAAAGACTAGAAAAAGTTATTTCTGACTTGTTTCCAAAACAATAAAGTATGGAAAAAAATTTACAACAAGCAATTTCAACTGTTTTCAAACAGAGAACTCAAACTTCAAGAAAAATGCATTTAGGTTCATTTGGACCTGATGAATATTTTCCTTTGAAATCTTCTGCCAATGATTCTTATCTAAGATATCAATCATTTCAAACTTCTCTAGGAAATATTGGATATAATTCTAATTTAGATAATTCTTGGAAAGATGAAGTATTAGAATTATTTGATGATTAACGTTACCATATATTTAAATACTTTAATTAAAGTATATTCTTAGATGATAATGTTTTCTGATTTAGATAATACTTCGCTTAAAACTCTTTTAGATTTTCAAGAAACTATCAAAGAGAATGAACCTGTTGATTCTTATAATTATTGGACATTAGATGAACAAAAGTTAGAAGAAATTTTTCAACATGGGGGTTGTGTTGGTGCATTTAATCCTCAATTAGTAGCTTTTAGTAGTTATGTGACATCTGGCTTAGAAGAAAAATTTTCATCAATTTCTAATGCTTCAATACAGAGTTTAGATTTAAGTTCTTCAGGATATATTTCATTTATTTTAGTAGATCATGGTGCAAGAGGTCAAGGACTTCAAAATAGATTAATTGAGAGAGTGGAAGATAGACTTACTATAAAAAAAAAGTCTCAGTCTTTATTGTGTGTACACAAAGACAACGTTATTTCAAAAGAAAATGTTGAATTACTAGGTTATAGCTTTTTTACTCAAATTACTTCAGATTCTGGAGATTATATTATTGATATGTATAAAAAAGAATTATAATAGAATATTAATTCTTTATTTTTATATTTAAATTTTTTATCAGAATTGTTAATGTCATGTTACTATTTTTTCTGAAAAATAAACTATTTGAACAATTTTTTATCATTTATATTATGTTCTTTTTTAAAAAAGCAATAAGTCCTATTGTAACAACTATTTTATTGTTAATTGTAAGTGTCATCTCTGTGATTACTTTTCAAATTTGGTATAATTCATATGAAAGTAATTTTTTTTCAACAGTCTCAGAATCTTCTTCTTTATCAAATATTGTATCAGTTGAAGGAATTTTTGGAAATTCCTTGTATATTAATGCAGGTAATAATTTATCAATTATAAGAATTGAACTTGATGGAAATGAATGTAGTGATGTTTCTGGAGAATATAGTAAGTTATCTCAGATAGACATATCTTCATGTTTAGAAGGTTTATCTACGAGGAGTCCAAAAGTTTTAATTATTACAGAGAATTCAGTAATTTCATCAACTCAATTTATCAGAAATGACATACCAATTGCCCAAGCACTTTCATTAGTTGGATATAATTCGACATTTGCACACTGGATAGGAGGAACCTCTTCAGATTCTATTGCATCAGTTGTAGTTGATCAATTAGGAAATATTTATGTTGGAGGAAATTCTTTGAACGGTTTAATTGATGATGGTTTAGGAACTTTTAATGGAACATATAGTGGAAGTTCAGAAGGTTTTCTTATTAAATTTGATTCATCAGGAGAATTTTTATTTGGTCAATGGTTTGGAGATTCTGGATTTGATGTAATATATTCATTACATGTTGATGATTTGGGTTTTATTTATGTTGCAGGACAAAGTTCTGGAGCAATGTTTGATGACGGTTTAAACGGATTTATAGGTGGTTCGTACTCAGGTTTTAGAGATATTTTTTTTATGAAATTTACAGTAGATGGTACTCCTGTGTCTGGCCATTGGATAGGAGGTTCACAAAATGAAATTTTAGGTTCCATGAAAGTTGATGACTTCGGTAATATTTATATTGCGGGAACTTCTATTTCTGTTAGTAGTGAAGTATATTCGGGATTAGGTACATTTAATGGTTCACGAAGTGGTTTTAATGAAGGTTTTTTAGTCAAGTTTAATTCATCGGAGGATTTTATTTTTGGTCAATGGTTTGGAGGTACTGGTAATTCTTATTTAACATCAGTTGATGTAGATAATTTGGGAAATATTTATGTCACTGGAGCAACTGAAGGAGATATTACAGATGATGGTTTAACTACATTTGAAGGTACATTCTCAGGAGATGATGAAGCTTTTTTAGTAAAATTAAGTGAAGATGGAGATCCACTTTTTAGTCAATGGATAGGTGGTTCAACATCAAATTCACTTTTTGATGACTATCTTTATGATATTTTTATAGATAGTTCTAATGTTGTTTACGTTATAGGTAAATCTGAAGGAATTATTGATGATAACTTAGGATCTTTTGAAGGAGTTTACAGTGGAAATGATGAAAGTTATATGATAGTATTTAACCAAAGTGGATCAGTTTTACATTCTAGATGGATAGGTGGTACAGGAGATGATAAATTAAATTCAATATATGTAGATGATAATAATGGTAATATTTTTATCACAGGAAAATCTCAAACAACTATCACAGATGATAATTTGGGTTTATTTAATGGTACCTTTACTACTACTAATGAAGCTTTTTTTATTATTTTAAATAGCAGTTATGACTTTACCTATGGTCAATGGGTTGGTGGTTCTAATAGTAATTCAAATACTATATCATCGATATTTGTAGATTCTTTAGAAAATATTTATATTTCTGGTTCTTTACAAAATTATACTACTGATGATAATTTGGTTTCTTTTGAAGGTAATTTTAGTGGTAGTAATGAAGGTTTTTTTATCAAATTAGAACCTATTTATCAATAATATATTATTTTTTATTTTAAGTAAATATGTGGTAAATAATTTTCTACAATTAATTAGACTAAATAATTTTGAAGATTAACTTTATATTTAATTTTTTACTTATATTCTTATGAGATCAAAAGAAGATATTAAAGCAGACATTGATAAACAATTTAAACTCTTTGAGAAAGAGTATTTAGAACTTGGCACCAAAAGTGAAAAATTAGATCAAGAGCAACAAATTCTAGAAGAAAAATACAAACAATTAGATGAAAAATCAGGACTCAATAAACTTTTTGAAGAATTAGCTGAGTTAGAAGAATCTTTAGAATAAATCGAATTCTTCAATAAAACCTCTTATAATTTTATACTTTTGAATATATTCAAAACCTTTATCTGTGAGTGTGTAGTGCTTTTTATCTTTCTTATCTAAAATTATTTTTATGAAATCTTTTTTTATGAGTTCTTGTTCGTATTCTTGGAATGAATTAAAGGAGAGATTTGAAAATCTAAGTAGGGGTGTTGGTTTTATCGAATTATTATGTTCTTTTATTATCTTTAATATATCATATATTACTTCAATTCTATCTCTTTTTCCTTTACTCATTTTACAAGCTTTCTCTCAACTATGATTAATATGTACAGTAATGCACATCCAAGTGTAATTACATTAATAGTCTTACCTCTTGGAAAAATATCTAAAATATTTGAGAGTAGTGCTAATAACCAGGAGATAAATATTAACATGTAAATAAGATAAATAGAGGAAAACGATTTTTTTTTTGTAGTTTTTAATTTATAGATACTAATACAACCAAGTAAAATTACAGAAATACTTGTAAAAAAAAAGAATAATAATCTACTATTAATTATAAGAGTTAACAAGAAAATACCAAATGCCACTAGGTAAATATAATGAGATTTTATTTTTTTAGAATACATACTAGAAAAAAGAAATATAATTCCAATTAGGAAAAATAAATCATTTATTCTAAATAAATATATAATTGATGAAAATGAAAAATATTTTATAAGAAAAGTTCTAAACAAGAGAATTCCTAAACTTATTATGTGGGATATACCAATAAAGAAAAAACCAAGTCTAAAGAAATGGATTCCTCTATGATTACTTAATTTATACAAATCCTTGGTTTTATAGAAGATAACTAATGATGAAAATATAATAATTAGTGTAAAAAATATTTCAATTGATAGTAATTCAAAACTTTGTGAAAAGTGCATAGGAATTTTATTCATAGAAGTATTAAAATATTATTATTTATAAAAAAGATGTACTTATAGTATATATTTTATCTTCTTTTTGTTTATATAGTAATAAAACTCATTTTTTCTACAGTGAAAAAAAATCCTTTAGTTAAACTCTCAAATGTATCTAAAACATATATAATGGGCGAAGTTAAAGTTCATGCTCTAAGAGATATTTCTTTAGAAATTTTTGAACATGAATTTGTAGCAATTATAGGAACCTCAGGATCAGGTAAATCTACAATGATGAATATTATTGGTTGTTTAGATAGGCCTTCAAATGGAGAAGTTTATTTAGATAATCAAGATATTTCTTCACTTAATGAATCAGATTTATCAACACATAGGGGAAAGACATTAGGTTTTATTTTTCAACAGTATAACCTCATCCAAACTTTGAGTGCTTTTGATAATGTAAAGCTACCTTTAGAATTTCAAGAAGTTGATGAAAAAGAAGCTAACTCTAGGGTTAATGCAATGCTAGATATTGTAAATTTATCTGATAAGAAAATGAATTTACCATCTCAACTCTCAGGAGGTCAACAACAAAGAGTAAGTATTGCAAGATGTTTAGTTGCGAATCCTAAAATCATTTTAGCTGATGAGCCAACAGGAGCACTTGATTCTAAAACAGGAAAGGAAGTTCTTGAGACATTAAAGAGATTATGGAGAGAAGAAAAGAAAACAATCATTATGATAACTCATGATTTAGAACTTGCAAAAGTTGCTCAAAGAGTAATTGAGTTAAAAGATGGAAAAGTTGTTGACGAGTATATAAACACACACTAAAAAATAAAATGAAACAGAAAATAACATTATCATTTTTACTAATAATTAGTATAATTTGTTCAGTTAGTTTTGCATCATCAGATTCACTTAAATCTCTTGATGTTTATTTAATTAATCAAAACCCAAATCCAGTATATGCAGGAGATGTTTTTGAAATTACATTAGGTATTGAAAATGCAGGATATGGAACTATTGATGATATTTCTCTTAAAATAGATGACACTTATCCATTTACGGTTATTTCAGAGAACACTATTGATTTAGGAACTATCTTCTCAAGTGATGATTACACATATACAAGAAAAATTTCACTAAAAGCTGAACCAGGAATTTTAGAGGGAACATATGATTTAATTGTAGAAGAAATTAAAGGTTCTTCAGTAATTGAACATACAATTAGTTTAGAAATTTCTTCTAATAAAAACATTGAAATTGTAAGTATTAATAAAAATTCAATATCTCCAGGTTCTATTGAGGATATTATTTTTACAATTAAAAATGTTGGAAGTTCAGATTTGAGTAATATTGAATTTTCATGGGAAGATGAAGAAAAAGTAATTTTGCCAGTAAATGGAGATAATAAAGTATTTATTGATTCATTAAGTGCAGGAGAAGAGAGAAATGTATCTTATACAATTAGTTCAAGTAATGCAGTAAGTCCTGATTTATATAAAATATATATTGATTTGAGTTATGAGAATTCAAAAACATCACAATTTATTGAAGAAACATCAAATGCAGGAATATATGTTGGTGGTGCAACATTATTTGATATTATCTTAGATGAAATTTCAAGTGAAGAATATATTTTTACTATTGCAAATATTGGATCAAATGATGCAAGCTCAGTAAAAGTTAGTGTTGATTCTTCTTTGAGAACTACATCAAAATCAGCAGAAATTATTGGTGATTTAAATAAGGGTGATTATACTACAATTTCCTATGAATTGATAAATCCTAGAGATACAGTTCCATTAATTGTTGAATACACAGAGACATCTGGAAAAAGAAATTCTCAAACAATTGATATAGATATTTCCTCACAAACACAAGTAGGTAATAGTACTATGATGAGAAATACTGAAGGAACTTTTGAGAGGCCACAAGGAAATCAAGAAAGAGCAAATGCTATGTCTGGTATGCAAAATGGGGTTGAAACAGTAAAATCAGGTTTACTAACTATGTTATATCTAGTAATTGGAGCTGGAGTTTTATTTGTAGGTTATAAATATATTAGAAAAAAAAAGACTCAAAAATAAAAACAAATGAAATTAAAAAAATGTTTATACATGGCTTTGAATATGGTTTTTCACTCTAAGCTTAGGTCGTGGTTAACTATTTTAGGAATTGTAATAGGAGTTGCATCAGTGATTTCTATTGTAGGTATAGGTGAGGGGTTAAATCAAGAAATAAATGATAACTTAGGAGATTTAGAAGCAGATATTATTACAATTACACCTGGTTATTCTCAAGCTCAAGGTTTTGGAGGTCCAGGTAGGGGAAGAGATACAACTACGAGTTCAAATAATGACCCACTAACTTCAAAAGATATTCAGGCTCTTAGAGGAATTAATGAAATTGATTTAATTAGTCCTTTAATTTCAGGTTCTGTTGAAATGGAGTATTTAGGAGAAGAAGGTTCTGTTTCTCTTAGTGGAGTTGAAACTAATGTTTATGATGAATTAGAATCCCCAGATATATTAGATGGGAGATCTTTAACTCAATCAGATAGTAATGTTATTTTAATTGGTGAGAGTTTATCACAAGATTATTTTGAAAATGAAATTAAAGTAAATCAATTACTCTCTATTGAAGGTAGGAGTTTAAGAGTTGTAGGGATTATTGAAGATGGTGGAAATTCAATTGTAGCTCCAATTGATTTAGCTTTTGATTTACTAGATAGAGATGATGACGAATATGATTCCATTGAAGTAAAAATATCTAATGTTGATATGCTCAATGTTACAGAAGAAGAAATTATCTCTGAACTTATGAGATCTAGAAGACTTGATGATGATTCAAGAGATTTTTCGGTGAGAACAAATACAGGATCAAATGATTTCAGGGCAGAGATGACTCAAACTTTAACATCATTTTTAACAGGAATTGCTGCAATTTCTCTTTTAGTAGGAGCAGTAGGTATTGCAAATACAATGTTTACTTCAGTATTAGAGAAGACTAAAGATATTGGAATCATGAAATCAATTGGAGCTAGGAATGAAGATATATTAATTATATTTATCTTTAATTCAGCATTAATAGGATTAGTTGGTGGTGCACTGGGAACTACATTAGGATTTTTAGTTGCATCATTTTTAACATCTTTAGGGCTTACAAGTATTATTACATTTCAATCTGTGATAGGAACATTAGTAATATCAATTCTTGTAGGAGTTATATCAGGGTTTATTCCAGCAATTAATGCATCTAAGTTAGATCCAGTAATTGCACTTAGAAGAGAATAATACAATCTATGTAACAATAGTTTTATTAATTCATACTTCTTAATTAAGATATGAAAAAAGAAACTCTCTCAAAGATTTGGAATATTATTTTCTCATTAGTATTTATTTTAGTATTTGCATTATTTGCTTCAATGAATTCAGATATCATTAAAACAATTTCATTATCTGAAATAATAATTATAACACTTGCAACATTTAGACTTATTAGATTAGTTGTTTATGATAAAATTATGAAATGGCTTAGAGATATTTTTGAATTGGATGAGCCCACTGGTATCAATCAAACATTTAAAGATTTAACTTCTTGTCCTTGGTGTTTTGGAGTATGGGCAACACTTATTATCTTTATAATTCATTTTTCAATTCCTGGAGGAAGTTTATTCACACTTTTACTTGCAATTTCAGGAGTTGCTGCAGTAATTCAAATTACTATTAATTTAATTGGTTGGAATGCTCAATATAAAAAAATTGAAACACAAAAATTAGAAAAATAATGTGTTGTATTTTTGAGGGTTTGCTATAATTTAAAAAGAAGTTGATTTGCTCATTATTATAATGAATTTTTCTTTAAAAGAAACACAAAAAATTAGAATCTTATTTTTTAGTAAAATTATTTTTTTATTATTTTCATATTATTTTTTAACACAAGTAAAACTAGAAGTTGATATGTTTATTTTTGATTTATTATTGAAATTAGTTATTACTTTTATTGGGATTTATATCATTACTTCATTTGTAAAATCTTTTCTTTTATTTTTTTATAGAAAAAGGATGAAGTATAGCCTAGATCAAGAAGATAATGTTATTTTAGGTTTAACAAGAGTTACTAGTATCATTTCATATATAGTCTTTATTTTTTTTGTTCTCTATATTATAGGAGTTGATTTAGTTTTATTTTTGACTTCATTATCCATTTTTTCAGTAGGTATTGCAATTATTTTCAAAGAGTATATTACAAATTTTATCAGTGGTATGGTTATTATGTTTTCTAAAGATTTTAAATTAAAAGAATATGTAAGAATTGGAGATATGAAAGGAAGAATCATTGATATAACATTTTCAAATGTTGAAGTAAAAACAGATATTGGAAATATTATTTTTATTCCAAATAATCAATTCTTAGTATCAGAAGTTATTAATTTTAGTAAGTCTAATGTAAAGAGAATTGACTTTGATTTCACATTGGGCTTTCACTATTATAATAAAATAGATAAATTAGAAAAATATGTTTCACAAAAATTAGTTGATAAATTTGATGGCATTATTAACGAGGATGCGATTTTAATTAAGGCTAAAGAAATTAAACAAGATGAAACGCTTTTTGTTGTAGAACTTTTAGTTACTCGTTATAATTTTAAAATTGAAAACGAAATTAAAAAATATCTCTCCAAGCAAATTATTAAGTTTTTATATAGAAATCGAAAGAAAAAATAATTATAATTGATTTATAATTTCTTTTGCAACTTTAGTTGCAGATTGTGGATTTTGACCCGTGATAAGATTGTCATCTACAATTACATGTTCACTCCATGGCTGCATTTTTTTGTATAGTTTTGCTTTTCTTGTAAGTGATTCTTCAAGTAAATAAGGGATTTTATCTAATGTGTCCATGTCAATTTCTTCTTCTCTTGTAAATCCAGTAACTTCTTTGCCTTCAAGTATTGAAGATCCATTTGAGAGTGTAATTGGGAGCAGAGCTGCAGGTCCATGACATACAGAACCTAGAGGTTTACTTGATTCAAAGAATTGAGCACTTTTTTTACCAAGTTCTTCATGAGATGCAATATCTGTTAATAGTCCGTATCCTCCAGGATAATAGATTGCATCATATGTTGAAAAATCAAGTTCTAATACCTTTTTAGTATCTTCTATTTTAGATTTAAATTCTGAATTTTCATATACACTTGTATTAATTAAATCCTCAGGTGTATCTATTCCATAAAGTGGAGCATTACCTCCTGTAATTGATGCAATATCATAATCAATGTTTTGTTCATTAAATTCGTGAACTGCATGTGTTAGTTCTGGAAGATATGTACCATTTTGTTCTTCAGTGTCTCCTAAAGTGGAATGATTTGTTACAATGATTAAGATTTTTTTCATGTAGTATCACTATGATTTCTACACTTATAAAACCTAGGGTTATGTGATTGATTTTTTTGTTATTTTCATAACTTCAATGTGTTTTGAAGTTAAAGCTTTGTTTATAAATTATATTTTCTCTTTATTATTATGAATAAATTTTTACTTTCAAGCATCCTTTTGTGGTGCGCAGTAGTATTTGTATCATGTACTATGTTTTATGAAGAAGTTGAGATCACATCTTTTGAAGAATGTGTAGCATTAGGAAATCCTATTTTAGAGAGTTATCCTAGGCAATGCACAGTAAATTCTATGACTTTTACTGAAAATATTAGTATTGAAGAAATACCCAAAATTTGTACTAAAGAATATAATCCTGTTTGTGGGGTTGATAATGTGACTTATTCAAATCCTTGTATGGCAGGAGATGTTGAAATTGCATACAAAGGAATATGTAGTAATACTGTGTTAAAAGATTCTTATAATAATACAATACCAAATACTTGCTCTTCATGGTTTGATGGATGTAATTCTTGTTCTATTGGAGAAAATGGGATTGTTGCATGTACACTTAAGTATTGCAGTGTTGAGATGGTAGATGAGGCATATTGCTTAGATTAATACAAATGTTTTTATAAGATATTTTTTCTTATTTTTTATGAATACATCAATTAGACGAGCTTCGCTTATTAATATTGTTTTAAATTTTTTTATCTTTATCATAATTGCTATTATTGGGGTTTTATTTTCATCACTTAGTATGATGAGTAAGGCATTGGAATCTTTTTTTGATATAATAACAGCATTGGTAATTTATTTTACAATTAAACTAAATAATAAAAAAGCTGATGACGATCATCAATTTGGTCATACAAGGGCAGAAAATATTGCAGGATATACTATTGGTGTTTTAATGATAGTATTATCTTTGACGTTGTTTTATGAATCCACTACATCGTTGATAAACTCAGAGAACTCTTTTTTACTCTCACCAATGTTATTGTATACAACTCTTTTTGCATTAGCTGTAAAGTTATTTCTTTATCTCTATATCTCCCATGTTTTAAAACAGAACACATCTCCTGCACTTAGTGCAAATAAAGAAGACCATTTAAATGATGTATATATGTTTATTGCAATATTATTTGGATTTGTAGGTGCTTATTTTGGTTTTTATTTTTTAGATGCATTAGTGAGTATATTTATTTCATTACTTATTGCAAAATCAGGATATGCAATTTGTAGAGAAAATATTGATTTCTTGATGGGAAAAGTTGCAGATCAAGAAATTATTGATTGTATTGAAAAAAAATTACAAGCCATCAAAG
>JAYYJK010000004.1:0-18889 GCA_036146255.1 Nanobdellota archaeon | reverse complement strand
ATGTCTGAGATAATCTCCATACTTTTCTTGAAAAGTTTAGCATTTTCCAAAATTAATTCCATAACATAACCAAACCTTTTTCATTAATAAACTTTTGGTTTGTCTAATTAGTAAGTAGTAACTAATTCTAAGGAGTAAATAATAATCTATTTCGATATTTAAAACCAACACTTATATATCTCTAAAACATAATATAGTTATGGTACTTGAAGCAAATACAAAAGCTCCAGAATTCACAGCCAAAGCATTAGTTAATGGACGAGAAGCTGAAATCTCATTAGAAGATTATAAAGGACACCAAGTTGTTCTCTACTTTTATCCAAAAGACATGACTCCTGGTTGTACAACTCAAGCAGAAAACTTAAGAGACAATTTCACAGAATTTCAAAGAAGAGGAATAATTGTGTTAGGTGTATCTCCAGATTCAATAAAAAAACACCAAAACTTTCAGGAAAAAAAAGAACTTCCATATACATTAATTTCTGATGAAGAAAAAGAACTTGCAAATCTCTATGATGTATGGCAACTCAAAAAATTTATGGGCAAAGAATATATGGGAATTGTAAGAACAACATATCTAATTGACAAAGATGGTGTAATTAGTCACGTTATCACAAAACCAAAAGTCAAGGAACACTCAGAGGAGATTCTAGCTCTGCTAGAATGATTTTTAATTTTTTTTTCTAAATTTAAAATAAAGTTTTTCTAATCCAACTCCAATGTAAAAACTAATTACTGCATTGATAGCTATGCTTAGAACTAGCGAAAGAATTCCCAAAATAGGAGATATAGGTGCTAGATTCATAAATAAAATTACCCAGGGTAGGGATGTAAGAATAAGTACAAATCCACAGTACATTCCAGAACAAGTTTGTGATTCATAAAATGAATATCCAACTAATACTAGAAAAAGTAAGAGAAATAAACATCCTGTTTTTGAAATTTTTTTTATCATAATCTATTTTAAGTTTCAATAGTTATAAACTTTCCTAATACTTTTCACAGCAAACTTATTTAAACAAAAACATCACAAATATTCTATGACAACATATACCTTCGCACATTTAGCAGATTTACATTTGGGAGGTTATAGGGAAAGCCATTTAACAAATCTTAATTTTATTACATTTCAAAAAGCAATTGATAATATACTTGAGAAAAAAGTAGATTTTGCAATATTTGCAGGAGATATTTTCAACAATGCAATGCCTCCTCTTGATTTAGTTCAACAAGTGACAAAACAATGTCTTAGATTAAAAAAAGCAGGAATTCCTCTTTATGTAATTGGCGGATCACATGATTATTCAAACACACAAAAATCTTATATACACCTTCTCAATGAAGTAGAAGTATTTAAGGATGTTGGAACATATGAAAATTTAGGTGAGGGGGAAGTTAACTTAAATTTTACAGAAATTAACAAAGATATTATCATCTCGGGGATTGTTGGTAAAAAAAATGGACTAGATAAAAATATTTACAAGAATTTAAGTAACCAATACTTACCAGAAGACAAATTTAAAATTTTTATGTTTCACACAACACTAGGAGATATTAAACCAGATTTCATGAAGATGGTTAAAACAGAAATTACATCAAATTACTTACCTAAAGGATTCGACTACTATGCGGGAGGTCATGTTCATACACACATCCAAGCAACATATAATAACAAACCTCTATCATATCCAGGTCCGCTGTTTCCAAACAATTTCTCAGAACTCAAAAGAGAACATCCCAGCTTTAACCTATGCACTGTAGATACTACAACAAAAAAATTAGATATAAAAAGAGAATTCATACAGACAATTCAAATAGAACATATTCTCTACGAATCAAATGATGAATTGCCTCTAGAAATTCAGGATTCTATTATGCAAGAAATTGCTAGAAAAGATATAAAAGGAAAAATACTCCTCCTAGAAATTAAAGGTATTGTCAATGGTAATATCTCAGATGTTAATTTACAACAAATAATAAAACACTCACTCCAACTAGGATGTGATCATGTTCTTAAAAATACATCTAAACTCTCAACCAAACATCTCAGTATTAAACAAGTTGATCAAAGCTCATCAATTGAGGAAATTGAACACCAAATTATCTCAGAACTCTCTCCAACAAAAAAAGAACAAGAAATATTTACAAATCTTTTATCTCTAAATTTAGAAAAACAAGAAGGCGAGAAAAATTACCAATATGAGCAAAGAACAAAAGATGCTATGAAAAAAACTCTACAATTTCAAAAAATAGAAGAGTAAATTTAAATATTTATACTTCTTCATAATATTATGAACCAACAACTTCCCGATATACAAAACCAACAGTATCAGGAATTTTTAGCATCTCAAATTATTCCTATAGAATATTCTCAAATACTAGAGCATCAAAATCAACAAGCAAAAGATTTTTTTAAATTAACTTTTTCTCATACTAATAATGAATATGAAATATCGGAGAGTAAAGAAGATACTAAAGAGCAAATAGTAGTAAAAACTCCGGGGAGTCTTGATTATGAAATTCAATCTACTCTTCAAACTAACAATACCAAGACAACTTCATTAGATGATAAAATAGAAGAAACATTTCAATATCAAGCACAACCACAACAACTTGGGATGTATCAGTTAAATCAATTAGAATTTAGAATTTCAACCAGCTATAAAATCCTTCCAGGTACTGGTACTGTAAGATATCATTATCAAGCAAATCCCTTAGATTACAGAATGCCAGATTTACTACCTTCTAAAATCCCACAAAATTATGCAAAATACCACTAAGTAAAACCAATAATTTAAAAAGAGTTTCAAGTTTGGTGTTACTCTAAGACATGATTGAAGAACATAAAACTAAAAAAAAAGAGATTTTAGTTAAATTAGAAAAGTCAAATGAAGAATTAAAAACCCTTCAAGAAAAACTAAAAACAAATTCTTTAATCAAGATTCAAGTAGTTGAAAAAACCCATTTTTCTTTTTTTTCTCTAAAAAAAGTAAAAGTTCTACAAACACCTACTGCTAATAAAACATTAATTTCTTATTTTCAATCAGTTATTTTAGCATTACATGAAGAATATAATTCAATTTTAGAATTAGCTCACGGTCTAGGTGAATTTGGTGTTCATACTGCAAAACAAATCTCATCAGTAGTACAACATTGTTTCCATCTTCATCTTCATTTAGGAGCTTTAGAAAAACACAACTTATCTCATTTTGAAAATGAAATGGCTCTTGAAAAAGGGAGTTGCACTCTGCATAAAGCTGAAAGATTTATAGAAGAATTCTTACATGATTTAAGAATATTAAAAGAAGAAGTAATTGAACAACAACAAAAAGAATATGCTTCAGTAATTAATGTAGCATAACTTTGAGAGTAGAAAACAATATTTATATACTTCTTTAGATTTAATATTGTATGGATTTTTTATTACAAAATATAGAATTTGTATTATTCATAACTCTGCTTTGTGTATTTTTATACGTAAAAAGAAAACAATTAGATGTTCAAGGATCAATTCCGTCTCTCTATATCTTATTATTTAAAACACAAGCAGGTTTAAAACAAATGAAATCTTGGTCAAAGCAAAGACCGGGAATTTTTAATTTCTTAGCATACTTATCAATATTTGTGGGTGTGAGTGGTATTTTTGCAATAATACCATTTCTAATATATCAACTTTATTTTATGTTTCAAAATAACATAACAAATGCAGGAGGATTTGCACTCCCATTAACAGGTTCAGTATGTAGTAATCCATTAGTATTTTGTATTCCATTTTGGTACTGGCTTATTGCATTATTTGTATTAGTAGTTGTGCATGAATTTGCCCACGGAGTAATTGCACAAAGATATGGAATTAAAATTAAATCTTCAGGATTAGCATTTTTTGGATCCACTCATATTATTGGTGCAATTTTCTTAGCAATCATCGCATTTAATTATTCTCTAGATCAAATTATTGGATTAGACCCTTCTTTTATTACTACTGTAATTGTTGGGCTTGTATTAATGTTCTTACCAATAATGCCTGGTGCATTTGTAGAGCCAGATGAAAAACAAATGGCAAAAAAGCCAAAGTGGCAACAAATAGCAGTTCTTGGTGCTGGATCTACAAGTAACTTTTTATTTGGAATTTTGTTTTTTCTTATCTTAGTATTCGTAGCAGTTCCATTTCAAAATGCATACACAGAGCCAGAATTATATTTTAGTGTAAACTCAAATCAAAGTGATTTATTAAACTACAATCTCAGTAAAGGTACAATTCTCTCAGTAAATGGTGCAACAGGAATAGATGGTATTTATAGCGAATTTACAAATATTTCGCCAAATCAAACTTTGCTTTTTGAAGTACAAACTAATAACACTATTATATCTCAAAACATTACTACATTTGCATCAGAGGATGGGTCAAGAGGCTTAATTGGAATAGGACTTGCAACTCAAAATGTTCCTCTAGAAGGAAAAGAACTACCTGCAAAAATATCTGATATGTTTTTTCAGACATTTTTCTGGTTGTTTATTTTAAACATAAGTATCGGTGCAATTAATCTACTTCCATTATGGATTACAGATGGTGGAAAAATAGCACATCTTTTATTCCAGTATAAATTTTCAGAAAAAATATCTTTGAGACTCTACAACATAGTATCTTTTATCTCATTAATAATGTTATTTATTTCATTATTTCCGCAAAGTATATTTATCTTTTTTGGATAATTTTTTTATCTTTTCATATAAAAATAATAACGTATATTTAAAAACATCAATTATTTTCTCTTTTTATTAATAAATTATATTATTCACTTAGGTGATATCAATCCAATGGATCCAATTACATTATTTATACTAACAATTCTTGTCATGTTACTTCTCTCGGCTTTAGTATCGGGTTCAGAAGCTGCTCTTTTGAGTGTCTCACTTGCAAAAGCAAAAGAAATAAAAAATTCATCAGATAAAACTATTTCTCAAAAAGGAAAAGTGCTACTGATGGTTAAAGAGAATCTTCAACAGCACATTACAACAATTGTAGTTCTCAACAATATCATTAACATTGTAGGAAGTATTTATGTTGGTGTTTTAGCTACAGAAATTTTCGGAGATACAGCACTAGGAATTGTATCTGCAGTATTAACATTTCTCATCATATTATTTTCAGAAATTATTCCAAAAATATATGGGGAACAGTACTGTGACACAATTTCAACTAAAATTGCAATTCCTCTTTTTTTCCTATCAAAAATATTATTTCCAATAACTTGGTTTTTAAGTAAATTAACAAATATTTTTGTCAAACAAAATTCAAATCATTCCGTCTCAGAAGGTGAGATTAAAGAAATGGCAGCATTAGGAAAACTTGAAGGTTCAATTGAGAGTTTTGAGAGTGATATTATTGAAAATGTATTTAAGATGAATGATATTCAGGTATATGATGTAATGGTACCATTTTCAAAAGTAATTTCATTTCAAAAAAACTCTTCTTTTGATGACGTAGTAAAAACAGTTGAAAAAACAGGTTTTACCAGATTTCCAATTCTTAAAGGAAATGAAGTAATTGGGTTAATAAATGTAAAAGATCTCTTCAAATTTCACAATAGACAAAAAGATTTTGACATCTCAAAAATAATTAGACCCATTATTTTTGTTCCTGAGACAATGAAACTCTCAACACTTGAGAAGAAACTAAAAAAAGCAAGAATTCATATGGCAGTAATTGTAAATGAACATGGAGATTTCACAGGAATAATTACTTTAGAAGATATTATTGAAGAAATTTTAGGAGATATTATTGATGAATATGACTTAGATGTTGAAGAAGAAATAAAAGAAATTAGAGAAAATACTTTTCACATAAAAGCATCTATTGAGATTTCAGAGTTAAATTCAAAACTCAACTTATCTCTTCCAGAAGATGATGAGTATTCAACATTAAATGGATACATGATTATAAAAACAGATTCAATTCCAAAAACAAATCAAACACTCTCAATTGATCAAGGAACATTTAGAGTAATAAAAAGATCAAAGAAAAAAGTTATTGAAGTTGAATTTATTAGATATGAAGAAACAGACTCTAGTGACGAATATTAGTTTCTTTAAGTATTTTTATGTGCAAAACCCACTAAAAAATAAATACCTTTATATATGACGATGTCTTAGTTATTTATTAGATGGTCAAATTTTTTTCTACGTTTACAACAAACGCTCAAATGCTCGGAGGTAGTTTTTGAGAATGGCTAAAAGACAAGGTGTTTCTCTCCCATCATCCCAAGGAGGATTAGTTGGTGGTGTTGATAGTGCATACAAAACAAATATCGTTTTTGGACCAAAATTTGTAATTATTTTGTCCTTACTAATTGTAGCATTTATTTTTGTATTATTTAGATTAAATTGAGGTATTGAATAATGATTCCAGGTGTAAATCCAAGACAGATGAAAGCAATGATGAGACAAATGGGAATGAGTCAAGATGACTTGGATGCTCAAGAAGTTATCATCAAAACAAATGGTAAGATATTAAGGTTTTCAAATCCTTCAATTCAAAAAATAACTATGCAAGGTCAAACAACATTTCAACTCTCAGGAGAATATGTTGAAGAAGAAGAAACATTAACTATTGAAATATCTCAAGACGATATTGACACAGTAAGTGAGCAAGCTGGAGTATCAAAAGAAGATGCTAGGAAGGCACTTGAAGACGCACAGGGTGATTTAGCCCAAGCAATTGTTAATTTATCATAATTTACAATATACCTATCGCAGCCTATCAATTCAAAAAATGGAAGAACAGTACGAACTAATTAGAGACTTAAAAAGACACTTAAATTCAATTGAGCATCAACTTTTTGTATCATCAAAATTTACAAGAACAACTGAGATGCTTAGAAAAATAATGGAAAGTATTGTGACGGGTTATGAACAATTCTTTGCTGTGGCTTTTGAAGTTTTAGTAGGTGAGGAAGCATCATATGTACAAAATGTAAGAGATAGAATTCAGATGTTAAATGAATCACTTCAAATGAGGGGTGTTGCAGTTGATTTATCAGAATATTTCTTGCTAAAAAGATTGTTAATGTGTGACTTTGATTGTATCGGAGAATATAGAAAAAATTTATGTATGGTTGCCTATGTTGATGGTGAAGAATACATGATTAATATGCAAAAACTTCATGATTTTTACGCATCACTAAAGTCAGCAACAGGTGGTCTCCAACAAGCAGAGACTGTTTATTAATTTTTTTCATCTTTTATTTCTTAACTTAATTCTAACTATAAAGTAATTATAATATATTTTATAACAAAACTTACATTTTATGACTATGGGAAAACTTATTGTGATATCTTCTGGAAAAGGAGGAGTAGGAAAAACTACAACTTCAGTAAACTTATCATCTGCATTAGCTAAACAGGGAAAATCTGTAATTTTAGTTGATGGGAATTTAACAACTCCAAATGTTGGGCTTCATTTAGGACTAACTAAATTTCCAATTACTCTAAATGATGTATTAAAAGGAGAAGCTGCTCTAACAGATTCAATTTATATTCATCCTTTAGGATTTAAATTAGTGCCAGGTTCACTTTCAATTAGATCATTTTCAGAAATTAATTCTAGAAAACTAAAAAAATTACTAGATGATTTAAAAGATATGGCTGATTATGTAATTGTAGATTCTGCAGCAGGTTTAGGAAATGAATCAATTTCAGTACTAAAAAACGCAGATGAAATTATTTTAGTAACAAACCCAGAACTTCCAGCAGTAACAGATGCATTTAAAATAGTAACACTTGCAAAAGAGATAGGAATTCCAGTAAAGGGTGTAGTATTAAATAAAGTTAGAAAAGATAACTTCGATTTAGGGTTCAGAGCAATTGAGTCACTACTTGAGACACCAATTACTTCAGTAATTCAAGATGATAAAACAATGAGAGAAGCACTATATAGAAAAAAGCCAATTGTACATATCAAACCAAAATCTGATTCAGCAAAACACTATCACAATTTAGCACAAAAAGTTCACACAGGGCAATATCAAAGAACAATTGAAGAACTTGAGCAAGAAAATAGATTTTTAAGAACACTTCTAAATGCATTCAAATTCAGATAGTTGATTCTATGAATCAACTTCATCAATTTTTAATTGATGTTAAAAATTTTATATAAATTTTTTTTTTAATGTTTAACTCAGTTATTCTAAATTACAATTTTTATTCTTATCTAACATACTAAAATATATAATTCTTTAGAGAAAAATATTATTATGAGTGAAGAAAAATTAGGTCTTAAAGACTTTTTAGTAATCAAAGATAGATATCAGAAAATTATAGATAATCCTAGCTCCAAATCTGATGAAGTAATTAGGGCAAAAAGTGCATTATTGGTTGTAGAAGAAAATATAAAGAGATATGAGAGTTAATTCTCAACTTCAACAATATCAAATTTCATCTCAACTCTTAAAATTTTCTTATCTTTAGATCTAGAATTAATGTATTTCAAATATTTCATAACTTCTTCAGGCTTATATAAGATAGTCAAAGTGTTATACTGTGGTTCTAAATGTAGTATCTCTTCTTCTTTTGTAGTATATGTTTGAATTCCTCCATATGATTCATCCCATTCATCACTTAAATCATAAATAATTTCCAAATAATCTTCTTGGGCCCCAGTATCTAAATCACTGAGTAATTTGAAATCTTTTTGTTCATAAAATACAATTGAGACATCTCTTACTTGAAGAGAAAATTCAACTACATCTTCTAAAAATGCAATAAATTCTTTTGATTTAAAATATTCAACAAAACGAAGTATATTAATTGAGAATTCTTCCTTGAGATTTAATACAGACTTTGATTCAAGTAGTGGATTATATACTTTTTTAAAATTTGTAGATGTTAATAATGCTTTTCTAAACGTATTATGTTCTTTATCTAAAAATTCATTTAATTGTAAAAATACATTTTCATTAAAAAAGTCTTGCATTTCTTTTTTGAGTTCATCACCTAAATATGCTTTATTAATCATTTTCTATAAAACCATCCACTAATTGATACTCTACTTTTGCTCTCACTTACTACCTCAGAAATTTGATGAAATGATTTTGAACTAACGGTAAAAAAATTAAATTGATTAAATTCAGGAATAATTTTTTTTGCAATAGACCTAGGATTTCCACTGGAGTCAGATTCAAACAGTTCAAGTATTCCTCCATCTTCTTCATTCCAGTCTTGACTTAAATTAATTATAAATGCAACTGCTCTATCTTGTACTTGGTCATCATGACACAATAAATAATGTGTTTGATCTAATTTTAATGAATGTAAATCTCCTTTATCTCTGAGTAAATTAAGTCCAGTTATTCTCTCCATTTCTCTCACAAAAGAATCTGAAAATAGTATTTCTCTAAACTCTTTTATTAGACTATTATTAGTATTTTTAAAATCGTGGGTTCTCTTAAACTGATACAAATCATGATCTTCGATATAGTATTCATAGGCTTCTAATTCTTTAACTAATTCTTTTAATTTGTCTTCATTAAATACACCTATAATTGAATAATGTTCAAAAGGTTTAGAGGAGAGATACTCTTTTGAAGAAATTGTAGCTAATGTGGAATAATTAATCCAAGATTTATTCATAGATAAACCAATTACTCATTAATTATAAATCTATTGAGATATGTAGAAAAAAGAAGTATTTTTCTACCATTTTTAGTAGAAATCTTTAAAAAGAAAAAATATGATTTTTTATTATGAATCAACACTCTAATCCTATCTTTGATATTTCTCAAGCACCAAACTCAATTCAGAAATTAATCTCAGAAGAATTTAATAATCAAATTGCTTTTTTTAACGCATATAAAAAAAAACATCTTTTCAAATTTCAATCATGGAATACAAATCAATTACTTTCTATGTATAATTTTGAAAAAAATGCTATCTTTAAAGAATCAAATGTAAAAAAACATGTCCAAAAAATTCAAGAAATGATCTTTTCAGAATTTGCTCTTCAAAAAACATCTCATTATTTTAATTTTTTCTTTCAGCCAACATCACAAAAAGAGACATATGAAAGAAGAAAAGAAATAATTCAAAATCTAGAAGAAGAGTACATTTCTATAAAAGAAGAGGCAAAACAAATCTCAGAAATAAAATATACTATCCAATTACCTTTTACAATCTATACTTTAGATCAAGCTACATCATCTCATTTCTATGATAGATATAAAATTTCTATGCTCTCAATTACTCAAAGAGAGCTTGAAGAAATGGTAGATCAACTCGATGAAAATTCAATTATTATCTCAGAAGAAACACTCTTCATTGATGCAATTACCTATAACAAGCAAGACTTTGAAAAAGTAGTACTAGGTATGATATTAAAAAATAATAAACAAACTCTTTTAGCATACATTGATATCTTAAATAAAATACCACAATCAATTCAAAACTTAAATGAACATCTCTTCTCTCAAAAGCAAATTGAATTTAATAGAGACAAGCTTAAAGAATTACTTCTCTCAGACGTAGAACAAGATTTCAAAGAGCTCTCAAATTTAATTCTTAATTTAGACCAAGAAGTTGAAGAAATAAATAAACAAGTAAAAGAAAAAATAGCAAATAAACAAGTAAATCTTCAAGGACAAGAACTCCTAGATTTACTCAATTCTGGAAGCCTGGATGCTCTGCAAAAAAAAGTAGAAGAAGATACAAAATCCATGATTCAAAAAAAAGAACATGAGCTTTTGCATACTTTAAAAGAGAAAAAATTAAATGCTACAAATATTTTTGAAAATAATTCCTATCCTCTAAGTTTAGATCTTGAAACTAAAGAAGATTTATTCAAACAAATTGAGAGAAAAAGAACAAAAGATCTACTAGAATATTATGCAACGCTTAATCAGTTATCATATTATCAAATTGATGAGCTAACACACTCAATTTATTCATTAGATCTTCTGGTTGCAATAAATAATTTTATTAAAAAATTTAATTTGAACTATCCAAAAGAAATATCAAAAGAGATTTATTTAGAGGATGGAATAAACATGTATATTCAAAATGCACATCCAATTTCTTATGGGATTGGAACTCAAAAACTAAATTTAAATCAAGAAAAAGTATCTATTTTAACAGGAGCAAATTCTGGAGGAAAAACAACACTTTTAGAGATGGTCCTCCAAGCGCAAGTCTTAGCGTCTATGGGTCTACCGGGTGCGCATAATGAACATTCTATCATCTCATTACCTGAGGAAATTATCTATCTCAAAAAATTTACAGGAACTCAAGGCTCAGGTGCATTTGAACAAACAATAAGAGCTCTAGTTGACATACTTGATTCAAATACAACAAAACTAATGTTAATTGATGAATTTGAAGCTGTAACAGAACCTGGAGCAGCAGCAAAAATCCTTTTAATGTTCTTATCTAAAATCAAAGAAAAAGAAGCACTAACTATTGCAGTATCTCACCTTGGAAAAGAACTAGATTCAATTTTAAAAGAAAAAGAAATTAAAGACATAAGAATCGATGGAATCTCAGCAACAGGATTAGACGAACAAGGAAATCTAATTACAAAACATCAACCAGTATTTTATGAACTTGGAAAGTCAACACCTGAATTAATTATGCAAAGAATCCTGCAAGATAACAAGTTCTGGTCAGATAAGCATTCAGGTACAAGAGATATCTTTGAGAAATTATTAGATTGAGAGAAAAAATCAAGATTATTTCACATCTTTTTTATTCCTAATCTACGATGATTATCTTTTATATATTTAAATTAGAAACTTATAATCATGACAAAAATAAGTAAGGAAAAAATAGTCTTATATCAATCATTACTATTTGAAAAATTAAATACATTAACACTAAATTTCCACCTTATTGAAAAAACTTTATTTGACGCAGAAAAAAAATTACATATTCTTGAAAAAAATGAATTTCATTCTAATCCTATTGCAAAATATCTTATCTTAAAAGAAGACTTTTTTCAAATAAAGGAAAAAAAGAAAATTATTTTGAATCCTTTTTATGAAAGTATTTTGAATTCTGAAAAATCATTTGTAGCATTTATTTCTTTCTTAGAAGAATATGAACATTTTACAAAAGAATTATCATTAAATAAAATTAATCTATCAACAATAAACAACTATTTTTTAGACCTTGATAAATACATATTTATTATAAAAAAGCAACTAGTATTTATAGAAGAATTTTCAATAAATGATTACTTATTAAGAAAATCAATATTTAACAAAAATATTTTAGAAATTAAGAAAAAAATTTCGATGATTACAAATATTATTTTTAATAATTTTTATTATCAAAAAAATTTGGATTTGAAAAATTTCAAAAAGATTTCTTATGCTAACATAAGAGTGGGAGATATCATTCTTAAGAGAAGAGAGCAAAAAGAAAATACTCGATTGTCAAAATTGATAAATATTTTTCTAGATTCTCCAATAGTACATGTCTCTTTGGTATATCGGGTTTCTAAGGATGCATGCTATACATTAGAAGTAGATGCATACAATAATACTTGTGGGGAAATTTCAAAGCTTAAAGTAAAAAACACAGAAGATTATATTATAATGAGATCTAAAAAATTACTTTCTAAAGAAAAGCAAGAAAAAATAAAATTATATCAAGAAGAATTTCTCACTAGAAAATATTCAATACTTAAAGTAATTGGTGCTTTCATACAAAGACATAAAGAAAGAATTTTTTCAAATATAGGTATTTTTTCTTCAAGAAAAAAGAATATTTTTTCTTCTATTGAGGGTATATTTTGTTCTCAAGTTGCAGCTGAAGTATATAAAAAGGCAGGGATAGAATTGGGACTCACAGATGATACTTCTGTGGTATCTCCCCTAGATATATTAAATTCACCACAATTGAAAATTGTAGGTTACTTGGAAAATGAAAATTGAGTCTATAAAAATAACGGAAATTAATATTCCCTTTAAAAAAAAATTTTCTCACGCAGATGCACAAAGATCTTCTGCAAATAACTTAATAATTGAAATATCTGCAAATGGATATGTGGGTTATGGAGAATGTTTACCAAGGAAGTATGTAACAGGAGAAGATATTTTCTTATGTAAAAAAAATTTATTTGATATTGTACAATATTTCAAAAAAATTGATTTTGAAAATTTTGAAGATGTACTTAAAAATATTCTTAAGTATTATAAAAAATCTGAAAAAAATACTCTCTCAGCATTCTCGGGTTTTGAAAATGCTTTATTAAATCTATCGGCACAATATTTCAATAAATCAATTAAGGATGTTTTTGATTTTTTTTTAATAAAAAATAAACAAACAATAACCCATTATACTGGACCTATATCAGGAGAGTTATCTTTTCTTTCTGCATTAAAAATAAAATTATTTGGTTTTAAATCAGTAAAGTTTAAAGTAACTCCAAACACATTTTCAAAAGCACTTTTTTTGAAAAAAATACTTTTTAAAAAAGAAAGTTCGGTCTTTGATGCTAATAGTTCTTTAGATGAAGATTTTTTTGAAAAAAATTCTTATTCTTGTAAGCAGCAAAACATTAGACTAGAACAGCCTTTTTCATCTAAAAAAAATATACAATATTTTGAAAAAAATCTACCAAAAATACAAATAGTCTTTGATGAATCTTTATGTAGTTACTTTGAAGTAAAAAGTTTTATAAATTTACAATCATCTTATTTTTTAGCTAACTTAAGGATAGGTAAAAATGGTGGTATTACAAACCTCCTTTTCATTTATTCATTGTTAAAAAAAAATAATGTAAAAATAACTTTAGGATGTTTGGTTGGAGAAACAGTTACTTCCAAGTACACTTGCCTTTTAGGAAAATATTTAAATTGTATTTCTTATGAAGGAGGTTATGATAAATTTTTATTTAGAAAACACATTATTAAACCAAATATTATGAAATATGGAGGGATACTTAGAAAAGATGAATTTGATATTAATCAAAAAATTCCAATTAATATACCTCCTCATTATATCATTGAACAGTATTATTTAGAAAATGCAAGAAGCTCTTAAAATAACTCCTTTTGTAATAAAAGAAATTTTTAAATCATCATTATCTAGTGCATTTTTTGAACAAGAAACAGGTGTAAATATTGATAATTTTACAAGGATGTTTCAAGGGGTCTCTAAACTTGGTATGAGTAAAGAGGATTTTTTAGAAGGAACAAGTAGACACACCCAAGATTTATTTTCATCAAAACCTACAACTTGTGATTCTCTTAAACAATTAACTGAGAAAGTGTTTGATCAAATATTTCATACTGGAATTCATACAAAGCCTTTTTCAAATTCTGATAGGTATATCTCTAATGAAGATAATGCAAAAATTTTTCAAAATGTAAAAAAGTTTTGTACAAGATATTACGGAGATCAATCACTATTAGGTCCTAGTTATTCACCAAAGATATTTAGAAATATTGCAAAAGAAGGAACTGTGGGTTTAGATAAAATAAAGTTAAAAGTTCTACCTTATTTTTCTGGAAGAAGAGTACAAGACACAGCAAATGCATCGGTGATGGTTAGTGGGGATATGAATAAATATCGTATTGTTAAACCATTTGATTCTAAAAGTGATATAGAAACTTACGTTCATAGTGAATATGGTATACTAGAGAAAACAAACTACAGGGTTACTGCTATAAGGGGATATAAAACACTTGAAGAACAAATGTGGTGGTTTTTAGGAAATTGTGAAGTAGCATTAGAAACTTCACAAGAAAACATTATTTCTAGTTTAAGTGAAGGTAATTTCGATCAAACAACAGGAGATTTTGTATTTGGAATTTACACTAAGCCCCAAAAAATCTCATCAATTGAGGAATTAAATCTAAAAAAAAAATTTAACATCGACCAAAGTTCTACGCCATCGTTACATAAATTACATGATGGAAACTATGAAGAACCTTCTTTATCTAAAAAAGTACTCTCAAATGCTAATTTTTTTAGAAAGATAATTGAAAAAAAAGCAAAAAAATATTCAAAAGAAATTTCAGATAGAAAAAACCTTCGAGATGCTAAAACTGATTCATTTTTTAATAGGTCTTATGAATTAATAAATTCAATGGAAAATTATTGTAGTATGACTGCTCATCACCAATTAAGAGGAGTTTTGATAGGGTCTCTTTTTGGGAGACAACTAGGTCTCTCAGATTCTCAAATTAGGTGGATAACTCAAGGATACTTGATCCATGATTCTGGAAAAATGAATATTCCGGAGAGTATTTTACAATTCAAAGGAAAGTTTGAAGAAGGTCAAAGGGAAATTATGAAACTACATGCTGCACTAGGTGCTTTTACCTTAGCATTTCAACACAAAACATCCATATTAGAAAATTTTGAAGGTTCTTTAGAAGAGAGATTAATAAGAGAATATGATGTTACTCAATCTTTACGTATAGCTGTGGAGCATCAAGAAAAAGCAGATGGTACTGGATATCCTTTTGGATTAACTGCAGAGAATACAAGTGTTCAAGGACAACTCTCGCAAATCATTGATGTTTTTGATGCACTTTTCTTTCCAAGAGTATATAATGATGGGGGTAGGAAAATTTACGGTCCAGGAAATACAGTAAGTAATATTATGTTTGTAGAAGAAAGAAAAAGCTTTGAACAAATGAAGTTAGATTTATTTGAAAAAAATACACTTCCTTTATTAGCAAAATACAATTATGGTCCATCTACTGTGAATTTAAATTATGTTGGAAAGGACATGACAACACTCACAAAAATGTTTACAGGATATTGTATTGGAAATAATACTGTATTTAGTGAAGGAGTTAAGGTATCTCCAGAACTCCAATCACATAGTAAAAACCATAAGGGAATTGATTGGAATTTAGATTCTCTCTTGCTAGATTCAAGAGAAAGTTTGGCCCAAAGTTTACAAAATTTAAGGGATGTGGTTGACTCTGAATCTTATGATTTAGTTATGCATAAACTTACAAATATTACTCAAAAGATGAAAGATTCTACTCAAGAATTTATGGATTCTTTAGACATATCTGAAGATTCGCTCGCAAAATCTAGAGCAATGGGGTATGGTGGAGAAACTGTTCTTTACAAATCTCATTAAACTACTATGTTGAAATTACTTTTATTTAAATACTATGTATCAAAGAACCTAGTATGTTTAAACTTTACTTTAAATTAATTGAAGCAATGTACGCTAAGAACTTCAAAAAATCATGTGAAGCTCCTCTAGATTCCCAATATAAACTACTAATCTCTATTCTAAAAGAGAATAAAAACACTTTATATGGAAAAAAATATTCTTTCTCAGAAATAAGTTCATTTGACTCTTTTAGAAAAAATGTGCCTTTAGTAAAATACTCAGATATAGCTTCTTACATTGATACTATAAAGGATGGTGGAACTAATATTTTAACAAAAAAAAATCCTTCTTATTTTTCAGAAACTGCAGGAACTACTTCTTCTCCAAAATATTTACCTCTCAGCGAATCTTATGTTAAAAAAAGATCTCGTGCTTGGAAAATTTGGGAATCTGAACTCTTTAACAATCACCCAGATGCATTCCAACTAGATAAAAAGATAATTACTTTCACATCAAAACCAATAGAAGGCATTTCAAAATCAGGTATCTCTTACGGGAATGTTAGTGGTTTAATTAGATCGATACAACCTAAAATAGTAAATTCTCTTTATGCAGTACCTGAGGAAATAATGTATGTTGATGATTATCATCTAAGATATTATTTAATAGCATTATTTTCGTTAAGAGAAAATTGTTCTTTAGTTGTTACTCCTAATCCATCAACATTGGTGGTTTTTGCAAAATTTATCAATGAAAACTTTCAAGAGATTTTAAGAGATTATAAATATAATTCTATATCTCAATTAGAAAAAAGTACTCTTGAAAATAATCTCAAAAATGCAATTTTAAAAAAATTTGAAAATCAAGAAAAAAATCAACAAGCATACTATTCACTTAAAAATCTTCAAAATAATAACCATAAACTTCATGAAATTTTTGGAAATATCACAATTGGGACATGGACATCTGGATCGGTAGGATATTATATTTCTCAATTAAAAGAAGCTTTTGGAGATGAAATTTATATAAAAGAGATTGGCTTTATGGCATCGGAAGGTAGGTTTTCTATTCCTATGGCAGAAAATGACTTTGGAGAATCAGTATTTGATATAACGACAAATTTCTATGAGTTCATCGAGGTTGAAAACTATAGGGAAAATGATCCTAATCAAGATACTCTTCTAATTCATGAATTAGAATTAGGAAAGCAGTATTATATCATCCTCACAAATCAATGTGGTTTATACAGATATCAAATAGATGATATTGTAGAAATAACTGGAATATATAGAAAAACACCAACTATGAAATTTGTTCAAAAAGGAAAATATGTTGCTTCATTAACTGGTGAAAAAGTAAGTGAATGGGAAATTATTGAATCTCTAAAACAAACACAACAAGAATTGGGCTTACCAATTAAATCTTTTATATGTGAACCTGAACATAAAAAAGAAGGAGTTTTATATAATTTCTATATTCATGAAAATTCATACTCAAAAAAAGAACTAAATCTTATTTCTAAAACTATAGATACTAAATTAATTTCTTTAAACATTGAATACGAACAAAAAAGAAAATCCCTGAGGATTCTGCCGTGTAATGTTCAAGAAGTACCTCATGATTTCTTCATGGATTTAAGAAAATCGTATGCAAAAGGAGGAAAACATGATTATCAAATTAAAGTTCCAAAATTAATTGTATTAGAAAAAGACAAAGTAATTGTTGAAAAATTACTGAAAGGAAATTAAATAACATATTTGAGTTTTTTTATTTTTTTAAATTCTTCAATATTCTCTATTGTAGCTAATAATATTCTTTTAACTGCTTCTTGAGAATTAAATGCGTTATGAGGTGTAAAAATAACATTCTCATGTTTTAAAATTTCTTTATTGGTCATGAGTTGTGCAATTTCTTCGTGTTTTTCTTTATTAGCAATTAATTCATCTTCATGCACAATATGTTCTTCTCCTTCTATTACATCTAGTCCTGCACCTCCGACGTGGCCCTTTTTAAGATATGTATACAATGCTTGAGAATCAATTAATTCTCCTCTTGAAGTGTTAATAATAGTGACTCCTTTTTTTGTTAAAGAAAGAGTCTTATCATTGAGAATATGTTTTGTATATTTATTGAGTGGCATATGGAGACTAATGATGTCTGATCGTTTTAAAACCTCTTCAAAACTAGCATACGAATAATGCATCACTTCTGAGAGAAAATGATTTTGATTAATATCATATGCTAACACATCCATCCCAAATCCCTTGGCCATTTTAATGACATGGAGTCCTATATGTCCAACTCCTAATATTCCAAGTGTTTTTCCCTTCAAATCAAAACCTCTAAGGCCATCAATAGAAAAATCTCCTTTCTTTTCTCTGAGATACGATTTATGGACATTTCTTGCAAGATTAAGCATCAATGCAAAAGTATGTTCTGCAACGGTATTCTCTCCATACAGTGGAACATTTCCAACTGCAATGTAATTATTTTCACAGTACTTAATATCAATATGATCAAATCCAGTTGATCTAGTTAAAACACATTTAATTCTTTTTAACTTTTTTAATATCCGTTGATTAACTTCAGAATAAATAAATACACAGATTATTTCACTATCTTTGAATTTTTCTAAGGGTACTTCCTGAATGCTTTCTGAAAAAAATTGAATATTATGTTTTTTCAATTTTTTTTTAAGAAAAGAAATTTCCTCTTCTTCTTTTATATCAAAAAAAGTAATTTTCATAGATAGTCTATAGTAAAAATGTATATAATATTATTGTGTTACTAAAAGAAAAAAGTTCAATAAACAATTGTTTA
>JAYYJK010000003.1:0-2539 GCA_036146255.1 Nanobdellota archaeon | reverse complement strand
TTACCTTCATTTTTCCAATTGTGTGGATATGTTGATCGATAGTTTCTGCTTTCATGCATTCGTAAGCATATGCTCCAGTACATCTCATCTCCATAAGGCCTGCTGCTGCATCGTGATTGTGGAAATCAGCAACAGTGGAGTTACTCTTCCCCCATTCTTTTTCTTCCATAATGTGTTTTATTTTCCAAGGGGTTATTTCATGTGCTCCTTTGAACATATAATGTGTATGGAAGTAATGAGTTATCCTAGAACTATTATATGCACTTGCCCCAAGTGCTTTTTGATTTGAGAGAATTGGAGCTACTAGATTTTTCGCATTATCTCCATAAAAATAGTGTGCCTCATAATGTATATATGTGTGCGGGTTATTTTCATATAGTGCAAGATTTAATTCTCTTAACAATTCTCTCCCTCCTTCTCTATCTTCTCCATCTCCATTTTCTCCATGTCTTAATATACCATCAACATTATCAATTCTAAATCCATCGATTCCTAAATTTTCTTGAAAGTGTAATGCACTTGCCACAATATAATTCCTAATTTCTTTATCTGAGAATCTAAATCTTCTTGTTCCCCAAGATGTTGTATCATCAAGGTATGTATCGTTATTATATTTAGACTTCCACGTATGAATTCCGTAGTTATTGCTTTGATGTCCAAATATTTTGTAATCTTTGTGTGGAACATGTCCAATAACAATATCTGCGATGATTGCAATGCCGTGCTTATGGAATTCATTTACCATATCTATAAATTCGTCGGGTGTTCCCCAATTTTTTTGTAATGCAAATTGAAATGGTACAAGGTACCTGTACTTCCAATTTCTACCATCAATACTTTGTGCAAAAGGTAAAAATTGGATGGTATTAAATCCTAGTCTTTTTATTTCTTCGATAACTCCAGACTCTTTAATAAATGTGTATGTCTCTTTTTCATTGACGCTATGTCCTAGTATTTTGTCTTTATTTGCATAATGTGTGATGAATCCAGGTAAGTCTGTTTGTAGAATTTTTACAGATCTTTTATTGAGTTGTGGGGTGATGTTTGTATCAATTTTTTTTACGCTTGGGTCTTCAAAATCCCAGAAAATTGAATTTCCTTCATCATCAAAAAATCTACTACTAGGGTCAACAATTATTTCCGTACTGTTATTATTTGTATCAATAACTAATAATTTGTAGGGGTCTTTGTGTTTAATGGTGTCTTGTATTTCAAGAAAATGGAATCCCTCTTTATATGAAAAAAGAAATTTGCTCTCTTTTTCTGATGTAATTTCCCATTGATTGAATTTTCCTAAGAGAAATATTTTAAGGTTTTGGTTATTTGTATATACTGAAAAAATAATATTTTTGGCTTTTTTATGTTCGTCTCTTTTAGTTACTATGTATCCAAACCTTTGATAGTTCTTATTTTTTTTAGAAACTTTTGTGTGTTGTGGCATATTTTGTTTATTTCCTTGTATCTGGAATTCGTAGTCAAAATTATTCATAGTTTTATTTGGTTATTTTATATTATAAGTTTTTTTTACTATTATATAAGGCACTTTAATTTATGATTGTATTGAAAATATTTATATAATTCTCTTAATTTATGTTATTATGTCAAAAAAAAAAGATATTGTTGAGAAGAAATCTCAAAACTTGCCTAATACGCAAGAAGAAGAGTCTCCGTCTTGGTATCATTATGTCATAATATTATTGGTGGTTTTTGGAGTTATTTGGGGAATTTCTTTCCTAATTAATATGTTTGATAGCACTCAAGAATTAGATGTAGTTGATGTAATTAATGAACAAACTCAGACCTATTCTTATACTCATGTGGTGGGCAATGTTACTTATTCTATTGAATTAGTAGATACTTTAGCTAATTTAGAAAAATTAGATTATCCCATTGAACCTAATTTTATGGATATTTTAAATACTGCTTCATTTAAATTTGTCTTTAATGAATATAATGGGAGTGATAATGGTCAAGTTACTCTATCTGCAACAAAATTAAGGAGGTACCTATCAACAGTTCATTTTGTTCGTTTTGATTCAGATGATTTTCAAACTATTGATAATTTATCTTGTGTAAATTCAACTTCAGTTCAAAGAGTAGTATTATTTGAAGTTAATTCTTCTTTAGAAACAGGTGTTTTTGAAGAAGAAAATGGTTGTTTGAGAGTTGTTGCTAATAGAGCAATTGAGATGCCTTATTTAATGGACTTATTTATCATCTCAATTTTAAAAGATAAATAATGGGATTGGGAGTATTGGAATTATTTTTGTTTTATTTCTCATTTTTCGATAGGTCGCTTATTTTTTAAATTTTTTCTTGATATTTTTTACATAATGCTTTTGTTTTTATTATTCTTTTTAAATGTCTATGAAAAAATTAAATTTGTTTGAAAATCTTTATAAAGGGATGTTGGTTTATTTTTAGTACAGATGACCAAATCACTCTTTGGAGAGGATTTGCGAGAGACGACGACAAAGCAGAACGTACAACTTTGTACAAACTCTAGTATATTAATCTTATACAGGCAAATAAAATTCAC
>JAYYJK010000002.1:0-5028 GCA_036146255.1 Nanobdellota archaeon | reverse complement strand
ATCATCAGGCCCTCTATGAATAATAGCATTGTTCATAAATTCAATTAATTTTTTATTTTTTTTTGTAAATCCATTAATTCCACACATTTTAAATTTCCTCAAACATCTTTATGTATTCTTGGATTGATTTTTTCCAAGATAGTTTTTTTTTAATATAATTATGAGACATTTCTTTTAGTTCCATAATTTTATTTTTGTTTTTAAGTAGTTTCTTTAAATGACAATGAATCTCATCTGAACTATTATCTTCCAATAAAATACCTGATGCTCCATTAACTATTTCATTTGCTCCTTCGTGAGGTGATGCTATAATTGCATTTTTACAATACATAAATTGCATTAGTGTTGATGATAAACCACCTCCAGAATATGAAGAATGTATATAAATATCTGAAGCTTTCATTAATGAATAGTTTTTACCGAATGGAATCTTACCTAAAAAAATAATATTATTTTCATTTTTTGCTTCTTTTTTTAATCTTTCTAAATCTTCCCCATATCCACCTATTAAAAAAACAGAATTTTTTTTTAATTCTTCTGGTAAATCTTTGTATGCTTTAATTATATTGGAAACTCCTTTCCATTTGTACAATCTCCCAATAAAAAGAATAATACTCTTATTTTTATATTTTTTTTTAGTAATATTATCTTCTTTAATTGAATCAATGTAAGAACTATCAATACCTCTTCTGATAACCCCAACACTTAATTTTGTTTTAAAATTTTTTTCTACAAATCTTTTTGCAACAATAGATACACCTATTACTTTATCTGCAAATCTAAATATTAACCTTCCAAATATTTGGTCATAAAGATAAGATAAAAAATTCGTAAATTTAGAATCTACTTTCACAAAGTCAGAACCATGCTCAACATGAATTAATTTTATTTTATTAAATCTTATTTTTGAGAAAACTAAACCTAAAAACGAATTTGTAAAAAATCTTGTCCTAGTCATCACAATATCATATTTAATTGAATATAAATTGGAATACATCTTCCAAAATTTAAATGACCAAAATTTTCCAACAGGAAAATTAGAAATTAAAAAAAATGCAGGATATCTGATAACTTTAACATTATTGTGTATTATTTCTGTTTCTTTTGAATTATGTACATTTGGGGCAAAAATAGTTATTTGATAATTTTTATTCTCAGATAAGTATTTGGAGAACTCATCTACGTGAGTCTCTAATCCTCCAATATTTGGCAAAAAATTTCCTGGAAAAATGATTAGTTTTTTCATTTTTCTTTTTTGTCTTTTAGAGCAATTTCTCTTACTAATTTTGAAATCTCTGCTCTTTGCTCTTCTACTCTTTTAAAAAGCAATAAGATCATAAAATATGCCATAAAGATGCTTAGATAAGTTATAAAATTAAGTGCACTAGTTATTCCAAAACTCTCTTCAATAATTGTTAGAAGAGATGGGAATAATACTACTAAAAGTATAAAAAAATAAGCAAAAACATAGAATACTTCAATAAAAATTGGTAGTCTTTTTTTTGATGTTAAAATCATTAGCACATAAATTAATGTAATTAGAGATAATAGTCCTAAAACTACTGATATAAAATCCATAATAGTTTAGAGAGAATATACTTTATAAATTTTATTTAAGTCTATTTAAACAGAAATCGCTCAAGCATCGTAAAACCATTTGCAATGTTTTGACCGTGACCTTTATTCATCGAGTGATCAGAATATACTACCTTAATTGGTACTTCAATTACTGATAAATTATGTTCATATGCTTGACCTATCATCTCAGAACAAAATTCAAATCTATCATAGCTTAACTTAACTGAGTTAATTGCTTTTTTATCCAATACCCTAAAACCACTTTGTGAGTCTAATATGTATTTCCCAAATACAAACCATGTGGCAAATGATCCTATGTGATTTGCAATTTTTCTCTGTAGAGGCATGTGTTTGTAATCGCTTTTTATTCTTGAACCAATGACTAAACTCATTTTTTGTTTCATTGAAGTTAGGAGTAGTTTTTTTGCATCTTCTACACTATGTTGACCATCACTATCCATTAATATAAGATAATCATATCCATGTCTTTTTGCATATTCTATTATCGTAGCAGTTGCACCCCCAGCACCTCTGTTTATAATATGTCTAAGAACTGTTGCACCTTCTTTTTTTGCTTTTAGAGAAGTATTATCTTTTGAACAATCATCTACAACTAAAATATTATTAAATCCTTTCTTTTTGAGATGTTTTACTACATCCCCAATAACTGGACCTTCATTAAATGCTGGCATTCCTACCAGAATTTTTTTCTCTTTTGTCAGTTCAGATAGTGAGGGAATTTTTTTCATATTTTATTTTATTGAATGAATTTTATAAATTTTGCTTTAGTAATTGTTTTATCACATTAGTTGCATATGCTCCTTTTTCAAGTTCAAATGAAAGTATTAGTTTTTTTTTACCTTCAAATTCATCATCTTTTGATTTTGCATGAATTTTAATATTTCTTGGATAAATTTTAACTTTTCTTGAGGTTTTTTCTTGTAATAATTCTGGTGAAGACTGGAGAGTAAAAGAGTCTTGAGACAAGGAATCTTTTTCTATTAGTTGAGCATATGTTTTTCCATAAGAAGTAGATAGGTCTAAACTTTCATGCATCAACTCTAATGTGTCTGGAGTCTCGAGAGACTGGAATTTATTTAAAGCATTGTCAAATAAAATGCCAGACACTTCACTTTTGTTTCGTTCTTGCATCTTTTCATATGAAGCCAAAACTTCATTGAAAAGATAAGATTGGTATGCGTTGATATAGAGAGTTCTGAGTTTTTTGTGAATTATTCTAAAACTCCCTGGGAAATCATTTTTGTGATCATGTAAATGTCTGAGCATCCTACATTCATTTTTGTAGAATTTTGGAGCAGATTTTATAATTGTTGAGATTAATTTTTGATTTTGATTTTTGATTTCCTCCCAATTTTCTTTTATTTTGTCTGAAAAATTTAGAAAATCTTCTCTAGGATTTGGAGGGAGTGATGTTAGTATTTCTTTTACTGCAAGCTCTAAGTTATTTTGTAGCACATATTTTCCAATAATATGGGAATTCCCTGCATATCCAAATCTTTGTTCGTCAAAGTAATTTAGAACTCCTTCTTTTTCAATTATAGGAATGGTTTGTTTTATAATATTAATTTCTTCTTCATCTAAATCTCTTAAAGTAATGATAAATTTATTCCCCATATTATCTCCTAATGAGATTCTTGAGTTAAATCTATCAATAAAAGTAAGTTTTAAATCAGGGCCTAATCTTTGATTAAAAAATTTAATATTATTTTCAAATGTGTGTTTTTTAATTCCTTTAACTGATATTAATTGTCTTGTAATCCCTACTCTATCTTTTGTTCCTGCAAAATGTATGTCATCACGTCTTACTTTGAATATATTTGCTACTTTTTCTAAAGCTTTAAGTTGTGTATAATTTGTTTTCTCTAAAATAAAATAGTAATATATCTTACCATGTCCTTCATCTTCTTTTATAATCTCTTCTAGATTGTAGAGTTCATTTACTTCAAAATCTTTTGGAAGATGTTTGTATATCATAGAATTATAAATTACTTTTAGTTTAAAAGATTAGAGTTTATTGTTATCAAAAAAAGAATAATAATCATTTCCAATAATAATATGATCTAATAGTTGAATTTTCATATACTTTTTTTGATGAATCAAATACTTCTTGTTTTAGATTTTGCTGGTGAAATCTTTTTGCAATTTCAAATGTTGCAATAATAATTGATGCTTTTGAAGTTGATACTCCTTTGATTTTAGTTAATTGATGAATGTTATTGAGGTTTTTTGGAGTAAATTTTTCTAAAATTTCTTTTGAGAGTTCTAACACATGTTTTCCTTTTGTTCCTGTTCTTAAAAGTATTGCTAGGAGTTCTTCATTAGTTAAGGCATTAGTTCCCCTATTTACTAATTTCTCTCTTGGCATCCCCATTAGAAGTTTGAGGTGTTCTTTTTTTAAGAGAATTTGTAGGAGTTGTTATCCCATAATATCAAAAAATGAATCCCTACAAAGTTAATATTTATAAAGACAAATTCATTTATTTTTCTATAGCAAAGAGATTATTTGGCGTTGATTGCATTGACATGAGCGGAATTTTCTTGATTCACTGCTATAATCCGAAAGGAGAATAGTCAATTTTATTACTATTTCTTCTATACTCAAAGAAAAATGGGTTATTTAAAATATTTAAAACAAGCATGGGCTAAACCTAGAGAAAACTTAGGGGAAGCTTACAGAAAAAGATTAGTAGAATGGAGAGCTGAAAACTCAATTATGAGAGTTGAGCACCCAACTAGACCTGATAGAGCTAGAGCTTTAGGGTTTAAAGCAAAACAAGGTTTTGTAATTGCTAGAGTTAGAGTTATGAGAGGAGGTAAGAAAAACCCTCAAATCCATAAAGGAAGAGACGGTGGAGATTTATCAACTAAAATTTCACAATCAAAAAACTATCAATGGATTGCTGAAGAGAGAGCACAAAAAAGATTCCCTAATATGGAAGTTCTTAACTCATACTGGGTTGGTCAAGATGAAAGATATTACTGGCATGAAGTTATCTTAGTTGATGTTTACCATCCACAAATTATGTCTGATAAACATGTCTCATGGATTGTTTCACCTAAACATACTAGAAGAGTTATGAGAGGTTTAACTGGAGCTGGTAAAAAATCCAGAGGTTTAAGATCCAAAGGAATTGGTTCAGAGAACGTAAGACCTTCAATTAGAGCAAACGGGAGGAAATTAAGATAATAAAAAATGGCACAATCACAATTTAGATCAACTAGAAAAGTATCTGGTAAAAAATACGTTAATGTAAGAAAGAAAAGACAATGCGATTTAGGAGGAGTTCCTGCACATACACAAATTGGTTCAAACAAAGAAAAAATTAAAAGAGTTATGGGTGGAAACCAAAAAAAATCATTACTTAGAACAGAATTTGTTTTAGTAAATGATGGTGCTAAAGTTGAAAAATTAGCAATTAAATCAGTTGA
>JAYYJK010000001.1:0-3754 GCA_036146255.1 Nanobdellota archaeon | reverse complement strand
ATTATGTATTCCAGGAATTTTAGAAAATGTAGAGGAATTTAATCAAATTCAATGTGAGGAGGTAGTGTGTACTTATACTTCTATTGCTAATGGTGTTCCTGCAGATCATTGTTCAAAACAGGCAGCATATAGAGTATGTGCAAATGTTCTTGGTGATATTTTTGCATTGCCAGGTTTTAATATAATCCAATTTATAGATGGATTTAAACAGGCAATTGCTACATATTTATCAAATCCTTATGTTTTATTTATTACTGGTTTAAGACAGTGGGGAAAGACATGTTCAGGTACTTGTGATATTTACCAATTATCTGGTTCGGGAATTATCTTAGCAGTTAATGATTTAGCAGCTGCAGCTCAGAGAATTGTGAGTATTTTTGATCAGGGATTTTCTCCACAAAGAGGTCCAGATTATTGTGCTCAAGTTGAAGATTTGGGCATCAGAGATGAAGTTGATAAAATTTTGGGGGTTGATAATTAAAAATGAAAAAAGTATTGTTAGTATTGTTGTTATTTGGGATGATTTTTGGTGGAGTATATGGAGAATTTAATTTTGAAATTGATGGGGATACAGTTTCAATTATTGATGGCGGTTCAATAACATATATTACTTCAGCAAATAATGCAGCTACTTATACTTATGATCAAAGTGAGGATATTTTTTGTGTTTCTCCTGATGCTTGTAGTATTACAAAAGATAATTTTCTAAATACAATTAATAATTTTGATAATAATGGGAAAATTGTTGTATATGAAGGAAGAAAAGATTCAATTGCTCAGACATATGATAATTATAACTCTAAGGTTATCTTAAAAGCTTCAACAAATTCAGATATCTCTAGTAATGGGGCTTTAACTTTTTTAGAATCAAACGCAGTTAGAGAAATAGGGGATTCAACAATTAAGTTAGATTATGAAGGAGATAATTCGGAAATAGTAGTTAAAAATTCAAAGTCTCAATATCTAGTAATTGATGCCAAAACTTTAACTCAAGACTTTTCTAATGGTAACATAAATAACAAATACCCCTTTTCTGATTACGATATTGAAATTAAAAAAGGGGCAAGTGATAACTCTTATATAAATATAAATTTAGGAGATAAAAATCTTCAAATTATAGGTATTGATCAAGATACTGCTTTGAGAATTTCTATGGAATCACCTTCAGTAAAAACAATTCCTTCACACCTACAAAGTACATTAAATGAGTATACTTCTTCAATTGAAAATTTAGCTAGATTAAAAGAGACAGATGAACAATTATATAATGCTATAATTAATAATGGTGATGCACAAACTGTTAATCAAATAAATAATGCTCAAAAATCATGTAGTGGTTCTTCTTGTATTAATAGTTTGGAAACTTTAAGTAACTTAAAAAAAAATGGTTTTGATGTAGATTCAACTCATTATACTCCTCACTATGATGCATATGACTCAGCAAGAGATGCATATAATCAAGAAAAAGCAACATTAGCAAATTGTGACACTCAAGAATGTAGGGAATCTTCAAGTGAAAAATTAAAAGAAAAAGAAGAAGAGTTAAACAAACAGGCATTACTTATGGAGAAATATATGGATTCAGGGTCTGCGTATGAATATGTATTAAACAAATGTCAATCATCTAATGATGCAGAAAAATGTCAATCTATGATTACTGCATTTTCAGATGGTGCTTCTTGTCAGAATTCATGGTTTCCAACATCTTTATGTACTTTTTTCTCAGATGAGAGATTAGTAGAACAATCTGTTGCTCAAGAGATGGAGAATTTTAAAAAGACAATTACTGATGAATGTAAATCTCAATCTTCACAAAAGTTTGAAGATTGTTATAATGATGCCTATGATAAAAAATTAGAAACTTCAAAAAGAAATTTTGAAGAGACAGCTTGGTATTGTCCTGAGAGTAAAACTTTTTGTTCAGATGATGATTTAATTAAATGTTCTTCAGCTACTGAATGTAAGGATAAAGAAGGTTTAACTTGTAAATCTGATGATTATGCTTGTAAACTCTTAGAAGAAGAATTAGAAGAAAAGCAAAGATATACTGATAAAGAAAAATATGTAGAAACATCAACAGCATTTGATGTGATAGCTGCTTTAATGAATCCAGATCAAAATGCACTTCTTGCATCGGAGTTGTTTGGTTTTGAATCTGATTTCTCAGATTTACCTCAATGGCTCACTGAAGATACTGCATCTTTAATTTGTCTGGCAAAAATTGATGGGTACTTAGATACTCAGGTAGAATCACAATTTAAAGATTCGGCAGGTAATTCTGGAGCTAGAGGAATTACACAGTATGGCTGCTCTTTAGAAGATGGATTAGAATTTGATCCTAATACTAGAACATATCAACCAACTGCAGGATTACCATGTGTTGAAGTTTTAGCAGATCTTAGAGCAGAGAGAACACCTCTTCTTCCAACAGGTGAAGTTCAAATTACTTATTCATATTATTTGAAATCACCTCTTAATGTAAATATTTCGTATATGCTTTATGCAGGATATTATCTAGAGAATCAAAGTGACTTAGAATTACAACCTCTTTTTTTACATAGGAATAGTTCTTTAGATATTCGTGTTTTAGAAGCAGGTGAAGATATTTCAGATTTTAGAGTAGCTAGAATTCCAGGGAATGGAACTTTAGTAACTCCAATAGGAGATGAGTCAATTAAATTATTATTGCAGGCATTTTACACTGATGGTTCATCTATTGATGAGTATGTAAGTATTATTTCACCAGCTTATCCTATTGAAGTTGGATCTTATAGGGATCCTTTAGGTCAACAAAGTAGTAGTTCCTCAGGTGGTGAGAGTACGTTAGGAGAGAACACAGGTACTCAAGAAGATGAGCAATCAGAGGGTCTTGATGATGATGATATTAGAAATAATGCCTGTCAATTAATGGGAACTTGTTAATTATCTTTTCAATAACCAAAGTAACTACAACAAAAATCTAGGATTTTTGGGTAATTACTTTTCAACAATTAAAGTAATTGGTCCATTATTTACTTGTGTTATTTCCATGTGTGCTCCGAATTCTCCAGTTTCTACTTTAAGGCCTATTTCTTTTATCTTTTCAACAAATATATTATATATTTCTTTAGCATCTTGGGGATTCATAGCATCATTGAATTTAGGTTTTGTTCCTTTAGTACAATCTCCGTAGAGTGTAAATTGTGAAACAACGAGTATTTCTCCTTTAATATCTTGAATAGTTAATTGAAATCCTTTATTTTCTTCTCCCCAAAGTCTTAATGTTTTAACTTTATTTACAAAATAATCTATCTTATCAATTGTGTCATCTTTAGATATTCCAAAATATATTACAATTCCTTTATCTATTGTTCTTTCAATTTCATTATTAATGAATATTTTAGCAGAATTTACTCTTTGTATTATTATTTTCATAAAAATTATATTTAATTTAAAATTTAAGAAGTTTGGGATAAATTCTTGAAGTTAACTTTATCAAATTCAATTTTTTAGCATAACTATGTCTCTTGAAACAGATATTATGAAATTAGCTGAACAAAATTTACTGAATGTGTAGAATAATGACTCAAATGAAATTTATAGTTTATATTTACTTGAAGAAGAATTGTAGATACTAAAAGTACTTATTTTTTATTTTGAATTTAGAATTATAAAGTTGAGAAAATTATTTTCTTTTTCTCATTGTTTGTGGTTTTCTCATTTTTGAAGAGTTTCCGTAACCACATGAGGAACATTCTCCTCTTTTCATGTGATA